>NZ_JBITCS010000001.1:328746-525556 GCF_044453445.1 Streptomyces sp. NPDC051684
TTTTCTACCCCGGGGGGGGGGGGGGGGGTGGTTTTGGGCGGGGGGGGGGGGGGGGCCCCCCCCCCCCCCCCCCAGGCCCTAGGCGGACTCGAAGCGCCAGCGGTGGACCGCGCGGGACACCAACTCGTCGGTCGGTTCCGGGAGTTCGGGGAGGTCCGCGTCGTACTGCGCGTCCCACCACGTGATGACGAGGACCCGGTCCCGCGGCGCGCGGAACGTCTCGCGGCGCTCGGGTTCGCGGTCGAGGACCTGGGACTTGGCCCAGGCCAGCAGTTCCTCGCCACGACCGTCGACGGCCCTGGCCTCCCACATCAGCGCGACCGTCATGAGTAGAGGTTCTCCTTGCTGACCTCGTGCACGTGGTCGTGGTGGTGCCCCCCGTGGCCCGGCACGTGCGGTTCCGTCACCGGGAGCGAGGAGTCGGCCGGCAGGTCCCAGGAGGACGGCGTCCGGTTGCGGGCCACCATTTCCGCGCCGAGCGCGGCGACCATCGCACCGTTGTCCGTGCACAGCTTGGGGCGCGGCACGCGGAGCACGATCCCGGCCCGCTCGCAGCGCTCCTCGGCGAGGGCGCGCAGGCGCGAGTTGGCGGCGACGCCGCCGCCGATCATGAGGTGGTCGACGCCCTGGTCCTTGCAGGCCTTCACGGCCTTGCGGGTCAGCACGTCCACGACGGCCTCCTGGAAGGACGCCGACACGTCGCGCACCGGCACGTCCTCCCCCGCCGCCCGCTTGGCCTCGATCCAGCGGGCCACCGCGGTCTTCAGGCCGGAGAAGGAGAAGTCGTACGCGGGGTCGCGCGGCCCGGTGAGCCCGCGCGGGAAGGCGATCGCGTTCGGGTCGCCCTCCTTCGCGTACCGGTCGATGACGGGACCGCCCGGGAAGCCGAGGTTCAGCACGCGCGCGATCTTGTCGAAGGCCTCGCCCGCCGCGTCGTCGATGGTCGCGCCCAGGGGCCGCACGTCGGAGGTGATGTCCGTGGACAGCAGGAGCGAGGAGTGGCCGCCCGACACGAGCAGCGCCATCGTCGGCTCGGGCAGCGTGCCGTGCTCCAGCTGGTCGACGCAGATGTGCGAGGCGAGGTGGTTGACGCCGTAGAGCGGCTTGTCGAGCGCGTACGCGTACGCCTTGGCGGCCGAGACACCGACCAGGAGCGCGCCCGCGAGTCCTGGCCCGGCCGTGACGGAGATGCCGTCGAGGTCCTTCGCCGTGACGCCCGCGTCCTTCAGGGCGCGCTGGATCGTGGGCACCATCGCCTCCAGGTGCGCGCGGGAGGCGACCTCGGGGACGACGCCGCCGAAGCGGGCGTGTTCGTCGACGCTGGAGGCGACGGCGTCGGCGAGGAGGGTGGTGCCGCGGACGATGCCGACGCCGGTCTCGTCGCAGGAGGTCTCGATGCCGAGGACGAGCGGTTCGTCAGCCATGGGTCTTCTCTTCGTTCACAGGGTCGTTCACGGTGGTGGTGGTAAAGCGCATGACGAGCGCGTCGATGTTGCCCGGCTGGTAGTAGCCGCGCCGGAAGCCGATCGGTTCGAAGCCGAAGCGCTCGTACAGCTTCTGGGCCCGCGTGTTGTCGACGCGCACCTCGAGCATCACCTGGTCGACCTCGAAGGCCGTGGCGTGCCGCAGCAGCTCGGTGAGCAGCCGGGCGCCGAGCCCGGTGCCCCAGTGGTCGCGGGCGGCGGCGATGGTCTGGATGTCGGCGAGGTCACCGGAGGCGGCGACGCCCCCGTACCCGACGAGCCGCTCGCCCTCGTACGCGACCACGTAGCGCCGCGTGGAACCGACGCCGCGGGCGTGCGCGAGCTCGGACCAGAACATGCCGCGCGACCAGGCGTCGTCCGGGAAGAGCTCCTTCTCCAGGGCGAGCACGGGGTCGATGTCCCACCAGCGCATCTCGCGCAGCGATACCGAGTGGGAGGTGCCGCCGCGCAGCGGTGTCGTTGAGGGGCGGTGGTCGGGTGACGGGTGGGCTGTCACTTGGGGGTGACCACCTTGTAGTTCTTGGGGACCTGCGCGTCGGGACGGCGCAGGTAGAGGGGGCGCGGTTCGAGGAGCTCCTCGCCCGCGGCCAGCTTCTCGGCGGCGAGGGCGGCGAGCGCCGCGGCCGACACGTTCTCGGGCCCGCGCGCGCCCGGGAACGTGTCCGGGTAGAGCCGTGCTCCGGCACCGACGGCGGGCAGCCCGGCGACGGCCTCGGCGATGTCGGCGGGCCGGTCGACGGCGGCCTCGGTGACCCGGGTCCGCGGGTCCGCGTAGCGCGCCCAGTACACCTCCTTGCGCCGCGCGTCGGTGGCGACGACGAAGTGGCCCTCGACGTCCTCGGCCTCGTAAGCGAGCCCGTCGAGCGTGCAGACGCCGTGCACCGGCACGCCGAGCGCGAGCCCGAACGTGTCGGCGGTCATCAGACCGACGCGCAGCCCCGTGTACGGTCCTGGGCCCACGCCCACGACGATCCCGGTGACGGCGTCGAGCTTCAGGCCGGCCTCGGCGAGCACCCGGTCGACGGCGGGCAGCAGCAGTTCCCCGTGCCTGCGGGCGTCCACCTGACTCGACTCGGCTACGACGGAGGTCCCGTCGTGCAGGGCGACGGTGACGGCGGGGGTGGCGGTATCCAGAGCGAGCAACAGCACGCGAACAGCCTACGACCACCTGAAGGCGGACACGTCCGTACTTCCCGCAAGGCCGGTCGGACGGGCCTCGACTGCTACCGTCAACCTGAAGTTCGTACTTGAGAGGCAGGCACCTGGTGGCACGGAGCAGCACCGGATTCGTGACCGCGCTCACGGCGGGTTCACTCGTCGTGGTCGGCTTCCTCGCCTACCAGGCGTCGGCGAACGCGCCGTCCGACCTCGCCGAGAAGAAGGAGGGCTCCTCGCCCTCCGCCTCGGCGTCGAAGACACCCAAGAAGAAGGCGGACCCCAAGGCGCTGCCCACGGGCTCCGGCAAGGGCGAGCGTGTCGTGTACTCGCTGGGCGGGGACCGGGTGTGGCTGGTCGGCTCGGGCAACAAGACCACGTCGACGTTCCGGGTGACGCCCGGCACGGTCGACCCGGCGCCCGGCTCCTATGCGGTGACCTCCCGCTCCGGCTCGGTCACCGGCACGGACGGCGTCCCGATCGAGCACGTGGTCCGCTTCGCCACCACGAACGGCGTGGCGATCGGCTTCAGCGCCGCGGTCAACGGTTCGACGGCCGAGCCCGACCCCGGCAAGCAGACCGGCGGCATCCGCGAGTCCCGCGAGGACGCCGACGACATGTGGCAGTTCGCGACGATCGGCGTGAAGGTCGTCGTCGTCAAGTAATTCAAGCCCTCCGACGGGCGAGGACCGGCAATTCAAGCCCCGCCGGCGATTGAGGCGCGGGGTCCGGGGCAGCGCCCCGAGTCCGCAACGCCGTCGCGCCGCAACGACCCCCGGGTGGACGGCGGAGCCGGCGGCGTGGAAACAGCCCGCGCCGCCGCACACGACGCCAAAAGATCCCGCATCGACACTGCGCGCGCACCTTCACGTTCCGAAGTCGACATGATGCCTCCCGGCGGCGGTCGAGGGGACGTGGTTAGGTAGACCTAACCAGCTCCGGCCTCCATGTGAACACGCCGGAGCCACGCCGCGCAAGAATTTGCCGACGCCCTGTCGGGATCCGTCCGGAACATCTGAGGGGCTCCGCGGGACGCGGGGTCAGCCCGCGAGCGACCCCAGGTCCGCCTCGGTCCACCGCTCGCCGATGCCGTTGAGCGTCACGATCCGCACCTCGTCCGTGGTGTCGCCGGTGGCCCGGTCGATGATCACGTGCAGCCGGTCGTCGGACAGCTCCTCGACCTTGCCGTCGCCCCACTCCACGACGACCACCGAGTCCGGCAGGGACACGTCGAGGTCGAGGTCCTCCATCTCGTCGAGCCCGCCGCCGAGCCGGTACGCGTCGACGTGCACCAGGGCCGGCCCCTCGCCGAGCGGCGGATGCACGCGGGCGATCACGAAGGTCGGTGAGGTCACCGCGCCGCGCACGCCCATGCCCGCGCCGAGCCCGCGGGTCAGCGTCGTCTTGCCCGCACCCAGCTCGCCGGTGAGCATGACGAGGTCGCCGGGGCGCAGCTGTTTGGCCAGGGCGAGACCCAACGCCCGCATTTCGTCCGGGGAGTTGACGGTGACGGTGACCGTGCTGACGGGGGTGGCGGGCTCAGCCGCCGGGCTGTGCGGTGTTGCCGGTGTCTCCATAAATCCCCACGGTAGCGGCTGTGGGGACGGCTCCCGCACGCACCAAAAGGTCCGCGAGCCGGTCCGTGACGACCTCGGGGTGCTCCAGCATCACGAGGTGCCCGGCGTCCGGCACCAGGACGTACTCGGAGTCCGGCAGCAGCGCCGCGATCGCCTCGCTGTGGTCGCTCGGCGTGACCAGGTCGCGCTCCCCGGCGAGGACGAGCACGGGCAGGTCCGCGAAGCCCGCCAGGGCGTCCGCCTTGTCGTGGTCCTCGAACGCCGGGTAGAACTCCGCGACCACGTCGATCGGCGTTCCTTCGATCATCCGCTCGGCGAACCGGGCGACGGCCGGGTCGACGTCCCGCGAGGCGAACGAGTACCGCTTGATGATCCCGGCGAACAGGTCGGCCGTCGCACGGCGCCCCTTCTCCACCAGGTCGGCGCGCTGCCCGAGCGCCTTCAGGACGCCGGGCAGCACCCGCCGCACCGCGTTCACCCCGGCCACCGGAAGCCCGTAGTTGACCTCGCCGAGATTCCCCGAGGACGTCCCGACGAGGGCGACGCCCACGACCCGGTCGCGGATCAGCTCGGGACACCGGTCGGCGAGCGCCATCACGGTCATGCCGCCCATGGAGTGACCGACGAGGACGAGCGGCCCCTCGGGCGCGGCCGCGTCGATGACCGCCTTCAGGTCGCCGCCGAGCCGGTCGATGGAGACGGGCACCCCGTCCTCGACCTGCTCGGCACCGCGCCCCGAGCGCCCGTGGCTGCGCTGGTCCCAGTACACGCAGCGCACGACGCCGCGCAGGGCCGCGCGCTGGAAGTGCCAGGAGTCCTGGCTCAGGCAGTAGCCGTGGCTGAAGACGACGGTGACGGGCGCCGGGTTCTTGCGGCCGAACAGACGGCGTCGGCGCGGGCTCGAACCACCGGCCTCCGGGTCCGCCTCGTCGACCTCGTAGTACAGCTCTGTGCCGTCCTCCGCGTACGCCTTTCCGGGGACGCCGCGCAGCGATCCGTAGGGCCCCGACGCGTCGAGGGCGAGCCGCGCCTTCTTGCGCATGCCGCGCCCCACGGTCAGCCGCTCGATGGCGACACCCGCGGCGGCGCCCGCCGCGACCACGCCTATGGCGGCGCCCGCGAGGCCGGCCCGCCGCCAGTTCCCCGAGGCGGCCCGCTCCGCCGCTTCGACGACGGCCGCCGTGGCCGGTGCGCTGCTCTCGCTCACGTGCCGCTCCCCTGCTCCCCGTCGTGCCTGTCGTGACGGTGTCGGGTTACCCGTTCCGTTGCCGCTTCACATGGTGGCGGCTCGGACGGCCGCGCCGGTGGACCTTCCGCCCGTGACGCCGGTCACGCGCGCGTGGCGCCCGCCTCGTCCACGTAGACGCGCGGCACGCGGGATCCGATGCGCGTCACGATCTCGTACGCGATGGTGCCCGCCGCGACCGCCCAGTCCTCGGCGGTCGGCTCGCCGCCGTCACCGGGGCCGAAGAGCACCGCCTCGTCCCCCGCGGCCGGCTCGTCGCCGCCGAGGTCGACGACGAACTGGTCCATCGCCACGCGGCCCGCGATCGTGCGCCGCTTGCCGCCGATCAGGACCGGGGCCGTGCCGGACGCGTGCCGCGGGATGCCGTCCGCGTAGCCGAGCGGGACGAGGCCGAGCGTCGTCTCGCCAGGCGTGACGTAGTGATGCCCGTAACTGACGCCGAGTCCACCCGGCGCGTGCTTCACGAGCGCGAGATTCGCCTTCAGCGTCATCACGGGGCGAAGGCCGAAGTCGCCGAGCGCGCCCACCTCGGGGCTCGGCGAGATCCCGTACATCGCGATGCCGGGGCGCACGAGGTCGAAGTGCGTCTCGGGCAGGGTCAGCGTCCCCGGCGAGTTGGCGATGTGCCGGACCTCGGGGGTGACGCCCGCGCCCTCCGCATGCGCGACCATCTCCCGGAAGGCGGTGAGCTGGGCGGCGATGGACGGGTGCCCCGGTTCGTCGGCACACGCGAAGTGCGACCAGAGGCCGGTGACGTTCACGAACCCGTCCCGCTGCGCCCGCACCGCCTCGCGGACGAGCTCGGGCCAGTCGCCGGGCAGGCATCCGTTGCGCCCGAGCCCGGTGTCGGCCTTGAGCTGGATGCGGGCGACCCGGCCCGTCGCGCGCGCGGCGTCGACGACCTCGCGCAGTGCCCACATGCCGCTGACCGACATGTCGAGGTCGGCCTCGATCGCCTCCCGCCAGGGGCCGCCCGGCACCCACAGCCAGCACATGATCCGCCCCGGCAGCCCCGCCGCGCGCAGCTCCAGCGCCTCCTCGGCGGTGGCGGCCCCCAGCCACTCGGCGCCCGCCTCCTTGGCGGCCCGGGCGACCGGGAGCATCCCGTGCCCGTACGCGTCCGCCTTCACCACGGCCATGAACGCGGCCCCGGGCGCGTGCGCGCGCAGGGTTCTCACGTTGGCCTTGAGCGCGGCGAGATCGATCTCGGCGCGGGCGCGGAGCGGGGCAGTCACGTTCTCGTTCATGGTGATGTCAGTGTCTCAGAGGGCTGTGACACGCATTCCGTTGCCCGATCCGGCACACCTGCGTTTCGGCCGGGGCCGCGGTGCGCTTCGGCCCGGCCCGCGGCTCGCCCCGGCCGGGACGGCGACCTTGAGGGAGACTCGAACGCATGCGACTCGCTCACGACGTAGAGACCGTCAGGTCCGCCGAGCGCGCCCTCATGGCGCGGCTGCCCGAGGGCGCGCTGATGCAGCGCGCGGCGGCCGGCCTCGCCACCGCCTGCGCCGGCCTGCTCGGCAAGGTGTACGGCGCCCGCGTCGCGCTGCTCGTCGGCTCGGGGGACAACGGCGGCGACGCCCTGTACGCGGGCGCCCGCCTGGCGCGGCGCGGCGCGGGCGTCACGGCGCTGCTGCTCTCCCCGGAGCGCGCCCACCCCGGGGGCCTGGCGGCGCTGCGCGCGGCGGGCGGCACGGTCCTCGACGCGCAGACGGAGCACGCCACGGAACTCGTGGGCCGCGCCGACCTCGTCGTCGACGGCATCGTGGGCATCGGCGGCAAGGGCGGCCTGCGCCCCCGCGCGGCCGAACTGGCCGCCGCGGCACGGGGCACCGTCGTAGCCGTCGACCTCCCGAGCGGGGTCGACGCCGCCACCGGCGAGGTGCGCGGCGAGGCGGTGCGCGCGGACGCGACCGTCACCTTCGGAACGTACAAGCCGGGCCTGCTCGTCGACCCGGCGCGGGAGTACGCGGGCGCGCTCCGCCTCGTCGACATCGGCCTCGAACTCGCCCCGGCGGACACGGGGTTGGAGGCGCTCCAGTACGCGGACGTGGCGGCGCTGCTCCCCCGGCCGACCGGCGAGAGCGACAAGTACCGGCGCGGTGTCGTCGGCATCGTCGCGGGCTCGGCGCGCTATCCCGGCGCGGCGGTGCTGGCGGTGGCGGGCGCGCTGCACGGTGGGGCCGGGGCCGTGCGGTACGTGGGTCCCGCGGCGGACGCGGTGCTCGCCCGGTTCCCGGAGACGCTCGTGTCGGCCGGGCCGCCGGCGAAGGCGGGCCGGGTGCAGGCGTGGGTGCTCGGCCCGGGCCTCGGCGACGACACATCGGGGCTGCACGACGTCCTGGCCTCGGACGTCCCGGTCCTGATCGACGCGGACGGGCTGCGCCTCGCGGACCCGGCGACGGTCCGCGAGCGCACGGCACCCACCGTGCTGACCCCGCACGCCGGGGAGGCGGCAGCCCTCCTCGGTGTGACGCGCGACGCGGTGGAGGCCGAACGCCTGTCATCCGTACGGGAGTTGGCGGCCCGCTACGCCGCCACGGTCCTCCTGAAGGGCTCGACGACCCTGGTCGCGCCGCCGGACGAGACCCGCCCGGCCCGCGTGAACCCCACCGGCACCCCGTGGCTCGCCACGGCCGGCAGCGGCGATGTCCTCTCCGGCCTGACCGGCTCCCTGCTCGCGGCGGGCCTCGCCCCGCTGGACGCGGCCTCGGTCGGCGCCCATCTGCACGGGCTCGCGGCGCGGCACGCGGCGGACGGGGCGCCGATCTCGGCACAGGACGTGGCGGGGGCGCTGCGCAGCGCCTGGCAGGACGTCACGGAAAACCGCTTCGCCTGACGCCCTCCCCTTGCTACCGTCATCGACGGCCGTGCAGTCACAACTGGGAGGTGAGACCCGTGAACGCAGTCACCCATGGGTGCTCCCTCAGCTCGTCACGGTCCGGCGGCTGACAGCAGGTGTCGCCGGGAGCGCTCCGAAGATCTCACGATCGAGGGCTCCCGAGAGGAGACACCGATGAACACTGAACGCACCCGCCCCACCGCCCCACCGGCGCTCGTCGTCACCCGCGTGGCCGACCATCAATGGCACGCCCTGGAGGACGACGAGGTGATCGGCCGCGGCCACGCCGCGCACCGGCCCGACGGCCGCCTCTTCATCAGCGTCGACGCCTGGCACGACACCGCGTTCGACGCCCTGGCCGGGACGCTGCTCGCGGACCTGCCGGGCCCGCTGCACACCGTCGTCGACGAGAACGACACCGAACTGACGTCGAAGTGGCGGGAGTTCGGCTTCACGGTCGGCCGCGGCGAGTGGGAGTACGCGGTCCCCACCGACCCCGCCGTCACGGGACTCGGCACGGCGCGCCCGCCCGCGGGCGTCGCCGTCGTCCCCTACGGCGCGGCGGACGAGGCACGGCTGCGCGCCCTCGACCGGGTGGTCCGCGACGAGATCGAGGCCACGGTCGGCTGGCGCACCATGCCGGCCGAGGTGCGGCCGCTGCCGCCGGGCGTCACGGTCGTCGACCCGGCGAAGTACACCGTGGCCGAGGCCCCCGACGGCACCTACCTGGGCCTCCTGCGCCTGGCGACGGCCACCCGGCGCCCCCGCATCGGCCTGCTCGCGGTCCGCGCCGACGCGCGCCGCCGCGGCATCGCCCGGGCCCTCCTCGCCGACGTACTGGACACGCTGCACCGCACCGGCGTGCGGACGGCGTCGGCCGAGGTCGACGAGGCGAACGAAGCGGCGAAGGACCTCTTCGACGGCATCGGCGCGCGGCGCGTGAACCGCGCACTGGAGCTGGTCCGATGAGCGAGGCGAGGAGGACGGTGAAGAACACCGGAGGCAGCGGTGTGCACGCCGAGGGCACCGTCGTCGAGTGTCTGCGCAGCGCCATGTTCACCGTGGAGCTCGACAACGGGCACCGGGTGCTCGCGCACGTCAGCGGCAAGATCCGCAAGAACTACATCAAGATCCTGCTGGCGGACCGGGTCCAGGTGGAGATCACTCCGTACGACCTGACCCGGGGCCGGATCGTGTTCCGCTACCGGTCGTAGGGCCCGACCGTGGTGGCCGACGGGGCGCCGGCCTACCCCTCGGCCACCACCACGGCGGACGCGACGCCCGCGTCATGGCTGAGCGACACATGGAACTCCTGGACGCCCAGCTCGGCGGCGCGCGCGGCCACGGTCCCCGTGACCCGGAGGCGCGGCTGCCCGCTCTCCTCGACCAGCACCTCCGCGTCGGTCCAGCGCAGCCCGGCGGGCGCGCCGAGCGCCTTCGCGGCGGCCTCCTTCGCGGCGAACCGGGCGGCGAGCGAGGCGATCCCGCGCCGCTCCCCGCTGGGCAGCAGCAGCTCGTCGTCCAGGAAAAGCCGCCCGGCCATGCCCGGCGTGCGCTCCAGCGACGCCGCGAACCGCTCGATCTCGGCCACGTCGATACCGACCCCGATGATGCTCATGCACCAGACCTTAAAGCCTGTGAACAGGCCCTCACGGTCGCCGGGACGGCCTCAGGCCGTCCCTCCGCGGTCGATCCGGTCCCGCGCGTCCCGCACGAGCGCCAGGTACTCGACCTCCTCGCAGCGCGGCTTGCTGCCGAGCCGGTAGAAGTCGAGGCAGTCGTCCAGATCCTCGCCGATGTCCTCGTCGGGCAGTTCGAGCGCGAGTTCGCTGCGGACCCGGCTCGCCCAGTCGTCCATGGCGCAGTCGTCCATGGGGTAGTCGGCCGCCGGCCTGCGGCGGACGAATTTCGGCACACGAAGCGCGGCCATCACGGTTCCCCTCCCGCCCCGCGGACAGCGTTGCGTCCCACGGGTGCACGGAATGTATCGCCACCCCCACGCAAGGTCCATACCTGTGGCGAAGCTGTGACGAACGGGGTTCCCGAAACTCCCGGCGTGACACACCCCACCTGCCGCCGCGGGCCACACTGCCGTAACAATGGACTGTGATCTCTCCGGTCTCCGAGTCCAAGGCACAAGCGACCTCCCGGAGCACCCACCGGCAGAAGCCGGAGGTGACTCCCTACGTCGACCTCACCCGCACCGAATGGAGCGCACTGCGCGACAAGACGCCACTGCCGCTGACCGCGGAGGAGCTGGAGCGGCTGCGCGGCCTCGGTGACGTGATCGACCTGGACGAGGTCCGCGACATCTATCTGCCGCTGTCTCGTCTGCTGAATCTGTACGTGGGCGCGACCGACGGCCTGCGCGGCGCGCTCAACACGTTCCTCGGCGAGACGAACAAGAAAGCCGCCCAGTCCGGCACGCCCTTCGTCATAGGGGTCGCCGGCTCCGTGGCCGTCGGCAAGTCGACCGTCGCGCGTCTCCTCCAGGCCCTGCTCTCCCGCTGGCCGGAGCACCCGCGCGTCGAGCGCGTCACGACCGACGGTTTCCTGCTCCCCACCAAGGAGCTCCAGGCCCGCGGCCTGATGTCGAGGAAGGGCTTCCCCGAGTCGTACGACCGCCGGGCCCTGACCCGCTTCGTCGCCGACATCAAGGCGGGCAAGGACGAGGTGACCGCGCCCGTCTACTCGCATCTGATCTACGACATCGTGCCCGGCGAGAAGCTCGTCGTGCGCCGCCCCGACATCCTCATCGTCGAGGGCCTGAACGTGCTCCAGCCCGCGCTGCCCGGCAAGGACGGCCGCACCCGCGTCGGCCTCGCCGACTACTTCGACTTCAGCGTGTACGTCGACGCGCGCGCCGAGGACATCGAGGCCTGGTACCTCAACCGCTTCCGCAAGCTGCGCGCGACGGCCTTCCAGGACCCGTCCTCGTACTTCAGGAAGTACACCCAGGTCTCCGAGGAGGAGGCCCTGGACTACGCGCGCACCACCTGGCGCACCATCAACAAGGTCAACCTCCTGGAGAACGTGGCGCCCACCCGCGGCCGCGCCGGGCTCGTCATCCGCAAGGGCCCCGACCACAAGGTGCAGCGGCTGCGCCTGCGCAAGCTGTAGCTGCTAGAAAGACGCCATGCTGCATCTGCGCCTGATCACGCCGTCCGACACGACGGACGGCGTGGTGCGCCTCATCGAGAAGACGACCGGCACGACGCACCTCGTGGTGCTGCCGAACTGCGCCCACAATCCGTCCGGCGATGTCGTCATGTGCGACGTCGCCCGCGAAGCCGGTGACGAACTCATCGGCGGGCTGCGGAAGTTGGGCATCGACAGGTCGGGCTCGATCTCGGTCGAGAACATCGACCTGTCGCTCTCGCTTCGCGCCGACAAGGCGGAGGAGGAGGCGCCGGGCGAGGGCGCGGACGCGGTGCTGTGGGAGCAGTTGGTCGAGGCGACCCACGAGGAGTCGACCCTGTCGGCGACCTACGTGGCCTTCATGGTGCTCGCCACCATGATCGCGGCCTGCGGTGTGGTGCTCGACAACGCGATCCTCATCGTGGGCGCGATGGCCGTGGGCCCGGACTTCGGGCCGGTCGCCGGTCTGTGCACGGCGCTGGTGCGCCGCGCCCCGCGCCTCGCGGTCCGCGCGGTGATCGCGCTGCTCGCCGGGTTCGCGGCGGCGATGGTGGTGACGGTCGCGTTCAGCTGGTTCATGGACTCCGTGGGGCTGTTCAACGACACCCTGTTGCAGCCGGGACACCGCCCCAACACAAACTTCATCTACGCGCCCGACTGGTTCTCCTTCGTCGTGGCGCTGCTCGCCGGCGCCGCGGGCACCCTCTCCCTCACCTCGGCGAAGTCCGGCGCGCTGGTGGGCGTCGCGATCTCGGTCACGACGGTCCCGGCCGCGGCGAACGCGGCGGTGGCCCTCAGCTACAGCGAGTACGGCCAGGCGTGGGGCTCGGCCGAACAGCTCCTGCTGAACCTCCTGGGCATCGTCCTGGCCGGTACCTCCACGCTCCTCGCCCAGAAGTTCTTCTGGGCCAAGCAGCGCGAACGTACCGCCAAGCAACAGGCTTAGCCGAGCGCCGACTTCACGACGTCGGCCAGGCGCTCCGCGACGGACCGGGCCTGCGCGATGTCCGCGGCCTCGACCATCACGCGCACCAGCGGCTCGGTTCCGGAGGAACGCAGCAACACCCGCCCGGTCGCACCGAGTTCACGCTCGGCGTCGGACACGGCCGCCTGCAGGTCCGCGGACGTGGTGACACGGGACTTGTCCACGTCCGGCACGTTGATGAGCACCTGCGGCAGCCGCTCCATGACGCTCGCCAGGTCCTTCAGCGTCCGCCCGGTCTGCGCGACGCGCGCCGCGAGCAGCAGGCCCGTCAGCGTGCCGTCACCGGTCGTCGCGTGGTCGAGGACGATGACGTGCCCGGACTGCTCGCCGCCTAGCGCGAACCCGTTCTCCTTCATGTTCTCCAGGACGTACCGGTCGCCGACAGCGGTCTGCACGAGGTTGATGCCCTCGCGCTCCATCGCCAGCTTCAGGCCCAGGTTCGACATGACGGTCGCGACCAGTGTGTCGTCGCGCAGCACGCCGCGCGCCTTCATGTCGAGCGCGAGCACCGCCATGATCTGGTCGCCGTCGACCTCGGAGCCGGTGTGGTCCACGGCCAGGCAGCGGTCGGCGTCCCCGTCGTGCGCGATGCCGAAGTCGGCCTTGTGCTCGACGACGGCGGCCTTCAGCAGGTCCAGGTGGGTCGAACCGCACCCGTCGTTGATGTTCAGCCCGTCGGGGTCCGCACCGATCGTGACGATCTCGGCGCCGACGCGGGTGAAGGCCTCCGGGGAGACCCGCGCGGCCGCGCCGTGCGCCTCGTCGAGGACGATCTTCAGGCCCTCGAGCCGGTTCGGCAGCACGCCCGCGAGGTGCGCGATGTACTGGTCGAGGCCCTCGCCGTACGACTTCACGCGGCCGACGCCCGCGCCCGTCGGGCGGTTCCACGGGGCGCCGGTGCTGTGCTCCTCGTAGATCGCCTCGATGCGGTCCTCAAGGGCGTCGTCCAGCTTGTGGCCGCCGCGGGCGAGGAACTTGATGCCGTTGTCCGGCATGGCGTTGTGGCTCGCGGAGAGCATCACACCGAGGTCGGCGCCCAGCGCGCCCGTCAGGTACGCGACCGCGGGCGTGGGCAGCACGCCCACCCGCAGCACGTCGACTCCGGCGCTGGCCAGGCCCGCGACGACCGCGGCCTCCAGGAACTCGCCCGAGGCACGCGGATCACGGCCGACCACGGCCACCGGACGATGGCCCTCAAAACTGCCTGCCTCGCCCAGAACATGTGCCGCCGCCACCGACAGACCGAGCGCGAGCTCCGCCGTCAGATCCGCGTTGGCGACGCCGCGCACGCCGTCCGTGCCGAAGAGTCGTCCCACCTTGGTGTCCTCCGAACCTTCACATCGTCATAAGCCGAACGCCCCGGCGGCACGATACGTGCCGCCGGGGCGAACGGGAAAAGAAGCAGGCAGCGGGATTTAGCGCTTGCTGTACTGCGGGGCCTTGCGGGCCTTCTTGAGACCGGCCTTCTTGCGCTCGACCGCACGGTCGTCGCGGCGGAGGTAGCCGGCCTTCTTGAGGGCGCCGCGGTTGTTGTCCACGTCGGCCTCGTTCAGCGCGCGGGCCACGCCGAGGCGCAGGGCGCCGGCCTGACCGGAGACGCCGCCACCCGAGATGCGGGCGATGACGTCGTAGCGGCCGTCGAGCTCGAGCACCTTGAAGGGCTCGTTGACTTCCTGCTGGTGCACCTTGTTCGGGAAGTAGTCCTCGAGCGTGCGCCCGTTGACCTTCCACTTGCCGGTGCCGGGCACGATGCGAACGCGCGCGATGGCGTTCTTGCGGCGGCCCAGGCCGGCGGCCGGCTGCGGGTCACCGAAGCGCGCCGGGTTGGACTCCGAGGTGTACTCGCCCTCGACGGGGGCGTCGGACTCGGTGGTGTAGCTCTCGACGTCGGCGATCTCTTCGACCGGCGTCTCGGCAGTGGTCTCGGCCACGATTCTCCTCAGATTCTTTTCTGTCTTAGGGGGTGTGGCCGGAACTACTGCGCGACCTGGGTGATCTCGAACGGCACCGGCTGCTGGGCAGCGTGCGGGTGCTGGTCGCCCGAGTAGACCTTCAGCTTCGAGAGCATCTGACGGCCGAGCGTGTTCTTGGGAAGCATTCCCTTGATGGCCTTCTCGACGGCCTTCTCCGGGTTCTTCTCCAGAAGCTCGTCGTAGCGCACGGAGCGCAGACCGCCCGGGTAGCCGGAGTGGCGGTACGCCATCTTCTGGGTCTTCTTGTTGCCGGACAGGTGCACCTTGTCGGCGTTGATGATGACGACGAAGTCGCCAGCGTCGACGTGCGGCGCGTAGATCGGCTTGTGCTTGCCACGCAGAAGGGTGGCAGCGGTGGTCGCCAGACGACCCAGGACGACGTCCTGAGCGTCAATGACGTGCCACTGGCGAGTGATGTCGCCGGGCTTGGGGCTGTACGTACGCACGGTCGTATGCCTTCGCTTCTCAGTGAATGGGGTGCTGACACACGGCACCGCTGAAGCGATCATGCAGCTGGGGCTCACAGAAGCCGGGAACGCTAACCCGTATGCGAGCCACTGGTAACTGCTCCAGGGAACCTACGTAGGGGCTCTTCGCATGAGAGCGACCGAGCCGATACGCATAACAGCTGCCGAGAATACCCGCGCCGCCCCGTACGGGTCAAAACGCGTGGGCCCTGGTGAACCGGAGACCCTGTATCCCACAGCGCCGTGTCCCTTCACGGTAACGCGGCGGAACCCCTCACACCTCCACCACTGGACGAGGCCCGTGCCACACCGGGCGGTACCTCTAAGATGCGCCCCATGAGTTTCGGGCAAGGGGGATCCCCGTGGGGGCCCAATGACGGCGGGTCGACCCCGGACTGGGCGTCGCTCGCGGAGGCATCAGAGGCACGCGCGCGCAAGAAGCGCTGGATGGTGATCGGCGGGGCGATCGTGGCCACGCTGGCCGTCGGCTCGGCGGTCGCGTGGGGCATCGTCTCGACGAACAGCAAGAACGAGGCCGCCAACAAGCCGGCCGACCAGCTGCCGAGCACGGCGGACATCCCCAGCGAGGGCAAGTCGGGAGGGCCGTCCTTCGACGCGACGACCCCGCCGCCCCCGCTCGACCCGAACGACTTCATCAACAGCGCCGCGAAGGACAGGGCCCCGCTCAGCGCGGACTCGCTCTTCCCCGGCAAGCAGTTCACCGCCGGTGACCGGGCCTACACGAAGGGCGCCACGGCCCGCACGACCAACTGCGCGTCGGCCGCGCAGAAGGGCCTGTCCGGGGTGCTGAAGGGCAACGACTGCGAGCAACTGATCCGGGCCACGTACTACAAGGGCAACTCCGCGGTCACCATCGGTGTCGCCGTCTTCAAGACGAAGGCGCAGGCGACGAAGGCCAAGGAGCAGTACGACTTCGACGGCTCGGTCGTCTCGCTGCCCGGCTCCGGCGTGCCCACGTTCTGCCGGACCACGACGTGCCGCTTCACCGCGAACTCCGTGGGCCGCTACACGTACTTCACCAACGGTGGCCGCACCGACGGCCAGGACGCCACGAAGAAGGACACCATGGTGTTCTCCCTCGGCGACGACCTCCAGGAGTTCGTCTTCCAGCAGATCAAGCGGCGCGGCGAGGTCCAGGCGTCCGCGGCGGCGACCGCGGGCTGACCGCCGTCCCGGGCGCCGCTCTCCTCAGCAGCAGCCGGCGCCCGGGAGCGTCCGCTTGTTGCGCGCCTCCTTGTTGCGCGCGGCGAGCAACTCGTCGGCGGGGTACCCGACTTCCTCAAGGGTCAGCCCGTGCGGCCGCACCACGTGGACGGCGGAGTCCCGCAAACCGGCGGCGAGCACCTTGCCCGGCCAGTCGGCCGGCCGGTGGCCGTCCCCCACGAACAGCAGCGCCCCGATCAGGGACCGCACCATGTTGTGGCAGAAGGCGTCGGCCCGCACGGTCGCGGTGACGATCCCGTCCTCGCCGCGCACCAGGCTCAGCTCCTGGAGCGTACGAATGGTGGTCGCACCCTCGCGCTTCTTGCAGTAGGCGGCGAAGTCGTGCTCACCCAGCAGCCGCTCGGCGGCCTCGTTCATGGCGTCGACGTCCAACGGCCAGTCGTGCCACAGCACATGCCCCCGCAGCAGCGGATCGACCCCGCCCGGGTGGTCCGTCACCCGGTACGCGTACCGCCGCCAGATCGCCGAGAAACGCGCGTTGAAGCCGCTCGGCGCCTCGGCCACCGACCACACCCGCACATCCTTCGGCAGCCGCCCGGCGAGCCGCTTCAGGAGCTTCTCCCCGTGCTCGCCCCAGACCTCCGCCGGCAGGTCCACGTGCGCGACCTGTCCCCGCGCGTGCACCCCCGCGTCGGTGCGCCCGGCGACCGTCAGGTCGTACGACTGTGCGGACCGCGTCACCGTACGCAGCGCGTCCTCGATCTCGCCCTGCACGGTCCGCCGCCCGGAGGCCTGCTTGGCCCAGCCGGAGAAGTCCTTGCCGTCGTAGCTCACGTCGAGCCGCAGCCGGACGAAGCCGTCGGCCACCTCATCACTCACAACAAACAATCCTTAGGGAGAAACGGAAAGCGGGCCCGCCCCGAAAGGGCGGACCCGCTCACACACAAGGCGTCAGCCTCAGGCGTCCTTCGACTCCTCGGCGGCAGCCTCGGCCGGAGCCTCGGTCTGCGCCTCGGCGGCCTCGGCGTCCTTGGCGGCACGCTTGGTGGCGGCCTCGGCCTCACCGGTGGCCTGCTGCTGGACCGTCAGGGCCTCGACCAGCTCGATGACAGCCATGGGCGCGTTGTCGCCACGGCGGTTACCGATCTTGGTGATACGGGTGTAACCACCCGGACGGTTCTCGTAGCGCGGGGCGATCTCGGTGAAGAGCGTGTGGACGACGCCCTTGTCCGAGATGACCTGGAGCACCTGACGGCGGTTGTGAAGGTCGCCCTTCTTCGCCTTGGTGACCAGGCGCTCCGCGTACGGACGCAGACGACGGGCCTTGGCCTCGGTCGTCGTGATCTTGCCGTGCTCGAAGAGCGACTTCGCGAGGTTCGCGAGGAGCAGCTTCTCGTGCGCGGCGCTGCCGCCCAGACGGGCACCCTTGGCGGGCTTCGGCATGATGTTTCTCCTAGGTGTCTGCCCTGGCCGTACCAGGTACCAGGGTCAGTATCCGAGCGGGCGGGTTTGCCCGTCGGAGACCCGCGCCCCGATCAGGGGCGCGGGGAACTGCGCAAACCGCAACCACGGTCCCGCAGCAAGCGATCCGTCCGCCGAAGCGGAGCGTCTCAGTACTGCTCGGTCTCCACGAAGCCCGCGTCCGCGTCGTCGTCGGCGCCGAAGGCGTCCGCGGCGGCGGTCGGGTCGAATCCGGGCGGGCTGTCCTTGAGGGCCAGGCCCATGCCGGCCAGCTTCGCCTTGACCTCGTCGATCGACTTCGCACCGAAGTTGCGGATGTCGAGCAGGTCGGCCTCGGAGCGGGCGACGAGCTCACCCACGGAGTGGATGCCCTCGCGCTTGAGGCAGTTGTACGACCGAACGGTGAGCTCGAGCTCCTCGATCGGCAGCGCCAGATCGGCGGCGAGCGCGGCGTCCGTCGGGGACGGACCCATGTCGATGCCCTCGGCGTCGATGTTCAGCTCGCGGGCGAGACCGAACAGCTCGACCAGCGTCTTACCCGCGGAGGCCATGGCGTCGCGGGGACGCATCGCCTGCTTGGTCTCGACGTCGACGATCAGCTTGTCGAAGTCGGTGCGCTGCTCGACACGCGTGGCCTCGACCTTGTACGTGACCTTGAGAACCGGCGAGTAGATCGAGTCGACCGGGATGCGCCCGATCTCCTGACCGACCTGCTTGTTCTGGACGGCGGAGACGTAGCCGCGACCGCGCTCGACGGTCAGCTCCATCTCCAGCTTGCCCTTGCCGTTGAGCGTGGCGAGGACGAGGTCGGGGTTGTGCACCTCGACACCGGCCGGGGGCGCGATGTCGGCGGCGGTGACCAGACCCGGACCCTGCTTGCGCAGGTACATCACGACCGGCTCGTCGTGCTCCGAGGAGACGACCAGCTGCTTGATGTTCAGGATGAGGTCGGTGACGTCCTCCTTGACGCCCGGCACAGTGGTGAACTCGTGCAGGACACCGTCGATGCGGATGCTGGTGACAGCAGCGCCGGGGATCGACGAGAGGAGGGTGCGGCGGAGGGAGTTGCCGAGGGTGTAGCCGAAGCCCGGCTCCAGCGGCTCGATCACGAACCGGGAGCGGAATTCGTCGACGACCTCTTCGGTCAACGAGGGACGCTGAGCAATCAGCATGAAGTGATTCCTTCAGTCAGGGGCACCCACTATTTGATGCCCTGATGTTGTTACAAGGGTACGGGCGGCACGGCCTCGCACAAAAGACGAAGGCCGCACCGCCCGAAAAACCTCAGACCAAGCGGTCTGCGACGACCCGAGGGTCAGACGCGGCGACGCTTGGGGGGACGGCAGCCGTTGTGCGGCGTCGGCGTGACGTCCTGGATCGAGCCGACCTCGAGGCCGGTCGCCTGCAGGGAGCGGATGGCGGTCTCACGACCGGAACCCGGGCCCTTGACGAAGACCTCGACCTTGCGCATGCCGTGCTCCTGCGCGCGACGGGCGGCCGACTCGGCGGCCATCTGCGCGGCGAACGGCGTGGACTTGCGGGAGCCCTTGAAGCCGACGTGGCCGGCGGAGGCCCACGAGATCACGTTGCCGGTCGGGTCCGTGATGGACACGATCGTGTTGTTGAACGTGCTCTTGATGTGCGCGTGGCCGTGAGCGACGTTCTTCTTTTCCTTGCGGCGCACCTTCTTGGCAGCGCCCTGACGACCCTTGGGGGGCATGTCGTTCTCCTACAGGGAGGTGGTCGGTCCTACAGCGAAGACCGCTGGTGAGTGTCCGCTGAGGACTACTTCTTGCCCGGCTTCTTCTTACCGGCGATGGCGCGACGCGGGCCCTTGCGGGTACGAGCGTTCGTGCTGGTGCGCTGGCCGTGGACCGGCAGGCCGCGACGGTGGCGCAGACCCTGGTAGCAGCCGATCTCGACCTTGCGGCGGATGTCGGCCTGAATCTCGCGACGGAGGTCACCCTCGGTCTGGAAGTTCTGGTCCACGTACTCGCGGATCTTCACGAGGTCGTCCTCGGAGATGTCGCGAACGCGGATGTTGCGGTCGACACCGATCGCGTCCAGCGTCTGCTGGGCGCGCGTGCGGCCGATGCCGAACACGTAGGTGAGGGCGACCTCGATGCGCTTCTCGCGCGGGAGGTCAACACCTTCAACGCGTGCCATTCATGGCTCCTGTTGATTCTTCGGAGGTCTGCAGCAGAACCACTCCCAGTCGCCGTCCCCTTTGTTCCAAAGGGTTGGTACGAGCTGAGTCCTCGGCCTCCGACCGAAGGTGTCGCCACGACGAACCGTCGCCGGCGGGCTCTGCATATGTACTTAATGTGCTGCGTCGCGCGAGATCTACGAACGAACTGCAGTGAACGGGTCTACGTCAGCCCTGGCGCTGCTTGTGGCGCGGGTTGTCGCAGATCACCATGACCCGACCGTGACGGCGGATCACCCTGCACTTGTCGCAGATCTTCTTGACGCTCGGCTTGACCTTCATGGGTGAGGTTCTCCGGGTCAGTTGCCGGCGGCCCGCCGAGGCGGGACTAGGGCAAGATCTACTTGTACCGGTAGACGATCCGGCCACGCGTGAGGTCGTACGGAGACAGCTCCACCACGACCCGGTCGTCAGGGAGGATGCGGATGTAGTGCATGCGCATCTTGCCGCTGATGTGTGCCAGGACCTGGTGGCCGTTCTGGAGCTCGACCTTGAACATGGCGTTCGGCAGAGACTCGACGACAGTGCCCTCGATCTCGATGGCACCTTGCTTCTTGGCCACGCTTCGCCCTTCGAATCGACTACCTTGATCGACTTCCGTGCCCGCATGGAGACATGCGCATACACGAGAGCCGACGAGTCAGTCTACGTCAGTACCCCCGGAAAGACGAATCTCGTGATTCTGCCCCACCAGGAAGATCACTAAGCCCCCGACCCACCCCACCAGGCCGCCTTCAGCCCCGCTTTCAGCCCAACGGATCCGGCGCCGCCGTCAGGCCCAGTCCGGCGAGCTTGGCCTTGCCGCCGCCCCACTCCCCCGTGCCGGCCCCGCCCCGGTCTCAGCCCAGCGGATCCGGCGCCGCCGTCACGCCCAGTTCGGCGAGCTTGGCCTTGCCGCCGTCGGGGGATGTCAGGACCAGGGGGCCGTCCTCCGTCAGGGCCACGGAGTGCTCCCAGTGCGAGGACCAGGTGCCGTCGGTCGTGATGACCGTCCAGTCGTCCGAGAGCGTCTCTGTCCTCGGCGTACCGAGGGAGACCATCGGCTCGATGGCGAGGCAGAAACCGGGCACCAGCTTCGGGCCCTTGCCGCGGCGCCGCTCCACGTAGTTCAGCAGGTGCGGGTCCATGTGCATCTCGGTGCCGATGCCGTGGCCGCCGTAGTCCTCGACGATCCCGTACTTACCGCCGCCGGGCTTCGGCTGACGGCGGATGTACGACTCGATGGCACGGGAGATGTCGACCAGCCGGTTGCCCTGCTTCATGGCGGCCAGGCCCGCCCACATCGACTCCTCGGTGACCCGGGACAGCTCGATCAGCTCCGGAGCGTGACCGGACCCCACGAACGCGGTGTACGCCGCGTCGCCGTGCCAGCCGTCCACGATGGCGCCCGCGTCGATCGAGATGATGTCGCCGTCCTCCAGGACGACCTCGTCGCTCGGGATGCCGTGCACCACGACCTCGTTCTTCGAGGTGCAGATGGTCGCGGGGAACCCCCCGTACCCGAGGAAGTTCGACTTCGCCCCGTGCTCGGCGAGCACCTTGCGGGCGACCTCGTCCAGATCCTTGGTGGTCGCGCCCGGCACGGCCGCCTCACGGGTCGCCGCGTGGATCGCCGCGACGACAAGCCCCGCCTCCCGCATCTTGCGAATCTGGTCGGGGGTCTTGATCTGCACCATGGGGGCCTGCGCTCTCCGTCATCCGGTACGAGTACGAGGGTTACGTACGTCCAGTCCCCACCAACACTAAGGCCGCGGTCCCCCCGACGGGGAACCGCGGCCTCAGGCACGTACAGCGGGAAGAACGCGACTAGCGCTCCAGGGCCTCCATGGCCCGGCCCGTGACTTCCTCGACCTTGCCCAGGGCGGAGATCGTCACGACGAGCCCCTGCTCCCGGTAGTAGTCGATGATCGGCTCGGTCTGCGTGTGGTAGACCTCGAGCCGCTTGCGCACGGTCGCTTCCTTGTCGTCGTCGCGCTGGTACAGCTCGCCGCCGCAGGTGTCGCAGACACCCTCGGTCTCGGGCTGCTTGTACGCGACGTGGAAGACGTGTGCCGAGTCGTTACGGCAGATGCGGCGGCCGGCGATGCGCTTGACCACCTCGTCCTCGGGGACCTCCAGGTCGAGGACCGCGTCCAGCGTGACGTCGTCCGCCTTGAGGGCGACGTCGAGCGCCTCGGCCTGCGAGACGTTGCGCGGGAATCCATCGAGCAGGAAGCCGTTCACGGCGTCCGGCTGCTCCATGCGGTCCTTCGCCATCCCGATGGTGACCTCGTCCGGGACCAACTGGCCGGCGTCCATGTAGGACTTGGCCTTCTTGCCCAACTCCGTGCCCTGGCTGATGTTGGCACGGAAGAGGTCGCCCGTGGAGATGTGCGGAATCGACAGGTTCTTGGCCAGGAACGCGGCCTGCGTTCCCTTGCCAGCACCGGGCGGCCCGACGAGGACGATTCGCATCAGCGGAGGAACCCTTCGTAATTGCGCTGCTGGAGCTGGCTCTCGATCTGCTTCACCGTCTCCAGGCCGACACCCACGATGATCAGGATGCTCGTGCCACCGAACGGGAAGTTCTGGTTTGCCCCGAAACCAACCAACGCCATCGTCGGCACGAGAGCGATCAGGCCCAAGTACAGCGAACCCGGCCAGGTGATCCGGTTGAGCACGTACGAGAGGTACTCAGCGGTCGGTCGGCCAGCCCGGATGCCCGGGATGAAGCCACCATACTTCTTCATGTTGTCGGCGACTTCCTCGGGGTTGAACGAGATCGCCACGTAGAAGAACGCGAAGAAAACGATCAGGAGGAAGTACGTGACGATGTAAATCGGGTGATTTCCCTTGGTCAGGTGGTCGTCGATCCACACCTTCCACTGCGAATCTCCACCGGCGAACTGGGCGACCAGAGCCGGAATGTAGAGCAGCGAGGAGGCAAAGATGACAGGGATCACACCCGCCTGGTTCACCTTGAGCGGGATGTACGTGGACGTTCCGCCGTAGGAACGGCGCCCGATCATGCGCTTCGCGTACTGCACCGGAATACGACGTTGGGCCTGTTCGACGAAGACCACCAGGGCGACCATGACCAGGCCGACGAGGATGACGGTGCCGAACTCGATCCAGCCGTCGGCCAGCGAGCCCTGCTTCTTGATGGCCCACAGGGCGGACGGGAAGGTGGCGGCGATCGAGATGAACATCAGGATCGACATGCCGTTGCCGATGCCCTTGTCGGTGACCAGCTCGCCGAGCCACATCATCACGCAGGTACCGGCGGTCATCGTGATGACCATCGTGATCGTGATGAAGATCGACTGGTCCGGAACGATCTCGCTGGCGACCGGGCACCCCTGGAAGAGCGCGCCGGTGCGGGCGGTGGCGACGAGGCCGGTGCCCTGAAGAATGGCGAGCGCCACGGTCAGGTAGCGCGTGTACTGCGTGATCTTCGCCGTGCCGGCCTGGCCCTCCTTCTTGAGGGCTTCGAGCCGGGGGATCACCACGGTGAGCAGCTGCAGAATGATGCTCGCGGTGATGTACGGCATGATGCCGAGCGCGAAGACCGTGATCTGCAACAGCGCGCCACCGCTGAACATGTTGACCAGACCGAACAGGCCGGAGCTGGAGTTGGCCTGGTTCATGCACGTTTGGACGTTCTGGTAATCCACGCCGGGGATCGGGATGTGCGCCCCGAGCCGATAGATCACGATGATGCCCAGCGTGAAGAGCAGCTTCTTGCGCAGGTCGGGCGTCTTGAACGCCCGGGCGAACGCGGTGAGCACGGTGCCTCCTGCGACCCCCGCGCGCGTGCGTCAGAGGTGACGGTCTTGAGGATTCGACAAATACGTAAACGGTCTAACGGCCAAGGGCCGGGATTGGTGCCGGGGGCACACAAAGCCCGGAACTTAACAGCGGACGCCACCTTACCGGCGTAACTGCCCCCCTTGGAACGACCAACCGGGGATGCCCCATATGTGGGGCATCCCCGGTAGGGACGTTCACGTCATCAAGACGCCTGATTGGCTCAGACGAGCTCGGTGACCGTACCGCCCGCGGCGGTGATCTTCTCCTTGGCGGAGCCGGAGACGGAGTCGACCGTCACCTGCAGCGCCACGGAGATCTCGCCCTGGCCCAGGACCTTGACGAGGCTGTTCTTGCGCACGGCACCCTTGGCCACGAGGCCCTCGACCGTGACCTCGCCACCCTCGGGGTAGAGCGAAGCCAGCTTGTCCAGGTTCACGACCTGGAACTCGGTCTTGAACGGGTTCTTGAAGCCCTTGAGCTTCGGGAGACGCATGTGGAGGGGCATCTGGCCACCCTCGAAGCGCTCCGGAACCTGGTAACGGGCCTTGGTGCCCTTGGTACCACGACCGGCCGTCTTACCCTTCGACGCCTCACCACGACCGACACGGGTCTTGGCGGTCTTGGCGCCGGGGGCCGGACGGAGGTTGTGGATCTTGAGCGGGTTCTGCTCACCCATGATCAGACCTCCTCAACCGTCACGAGGTGGCGCACGGTCTGCACCATGCCGCGGAACTCGGGGCGGTCCTCCTTGACGACCTGCGTGTTGATCCCCTTGAGACCAAGGGAACGCAGGGTGTCACGGTGGTTCTGCTTGCTGCCGATGTACGACTTCGTCTGCGTGATCTTGAGCTGTGCCATTACGCACCAGCCCCGGCACGCGCACGCAGCAGGGCCGCGGGAGCGACGTCCTCGAGGGGCAGACCACGGCGAGCCGCGATCTCCTCGGGACGCTGCAGACCACGCAGGGCCTCCACCGTGGCGTGCACGATGTTGATCGCGTTGTCGGAGCCGAGCGACTTCGACAGGATGTCGTGAACGCCGGCGCACTCGAGCACGGCGCGCACCGGACCACCGGCGATAACACCGGTACCCGGGGACGCGGGCTTGAGCAGCACGACGCCGGCAGCCTTCTCACCCTGGATCGGGTGCGGGATGGTGCCCTGGATACGGGGGACCTTGAAGAAGTGCTTCTTGGCCTCCTCAACACCCTTGGCGATGGCGGCCGGCACCTCCTTGGCCTTGCCGTAACCGACACCCACGGTGCCGTCACCGTCGCCCACTACGACGAGCGCAGTGAAGCTGAAGCGACGACCACCCTTCACAACCTTGGCGACGCGGTTGATCGCGACAACGCGCTCAACGTACGCGGTCTTCTCGGCGGCGTTGCCACCGTCGCGACCCTTCCGGTCCCGCCGCTCGCCGCCACCGGCACCGCCACCGCGGCGCTGGGGTCCAGCCATTGGAATTACCTCTCTCTGTTTCCGCTAGCTACGCAGCGTCAATGAAGTCGCTACGCGAACGGGCAAGACTCAGAACTTGAGTCCGGCTTCGCGGGCGGCGTCCGCCAGGGCAGCGATGCGCCCGGCGTACTGGTTACCACCACGGTCGAACACGACAGCCTCGACACCGGCGGCCTTGGCGCGCTCGGCGACCAGGGCGCCGACCGACTTGGCCTGCGTGGACTTGTCGCCCTCGCCGCCGCGGATCGACGTGTCCAGGGTCGACGCCGACGCCAGGGTGTGACCCTTAACGTCGTCGATGACCTGCGCCACGATGTTCCGGTTCGAGCGCGTCACGACCAGGCGCGGACGCTCGGCCGTACCCGACATGTTCTTGCGGATACGGATGTGGCGGCGCTTGATGGCCGCACGCTTGTAAGCGTCGCCCTTAGCGATCTTCTGACCGTATGCCATGGCTTACTTACCCGCCTTTCCGACCTTGCGGCGGATGACTTCGCCTTCGTACTTGACGCCCTTGGCCTTGTACGGGTCGGGCTTGCGCAGCTTGCGGATGTTGGCCGCAACCTCGCCGACCTTCTGCTTGTCGATGCCCTCGACCGAGAACTTGGTCGCCGATTCGACCTTGAACGAGATGCCCTCGGGCGCCTCGACCAGGATCGGGTGGCTGTAGCCGAGCGAGAACTCCAGGTTGGAGCCCTTCGCCAGGACGCGGTAACCGACACCGCTGATTTCGAGCTTCTTCACGTAACCCGTGGTCACGCCGGTGATCATGTTCGCCACCAGCGTGCGGGACAGGCCGTGGAGGGCCTTGTTCTGACGCTCGTCGTTCGGGCGGGTGACGCTCAGAACGCCGTCCTCACCCTTGGCGATCTCGATCGGCGCCGCAACGGTGTGGCTCAGGGAACCCTTGGGGCCCTTGACCGCGACCGTCTGGCCGTCGATGGTGACGTCCACGCCGGCGGGAACCGTGATGGGGAGCTTGCCAATACGCGACATAGCTGTTTCCTCCGATTCCTTCCGCTACCAGACGTAGGCGAGGACTTCCCCACCCACGCCCTTCTTGCCTGCCTGCTGGCCGGTCAGGAGACCGTGCGACGTGGAGATGATCGCCACGCCGAGGCCACCGAGAACCTTCGGCAGGTTGGTGGACTTCGCGTAAACACGCAGACCCGGCTTGGAGATGCGCTTGATGCCGGCGATCGAACGCTCACGGTTCGGGCCGAACTTCAGCTCCAGGACGAGGTTCTTGCCGACCTCGGCGTCCTCGACCTTCCAGCCGGTGATGAAACCCTCCTGCTGGAGGATCTCCGCGATGTGCGACTTGATCTTGCTGTGCGGCATCGACACGGAGTCGTGGTATGCCGAGTTCGCGTTCCGCAGACGCGTAAGCATGTCTGCGATCGGATCAGTCATGGTCATGAATTGGCCTTCGGCCTCTCTCGCCGGGGTTTCCTGTATGCGCCATCCCTCTCCCCACACAGGGGCGGGACGGGTGCGGCGCGGGGACCTACGGCGTAGTAAGTCGGTCAGGGCGGCAGAAGCGCCCAACCCTCCTAGCGTAAGCCATGAGAGCTGGGGCCTCTGCCGACCCTCTACTTACCGAGAGATCCGGGCAATCCCAACTAAGGGACTACCAGGAGCTCTTGGTCACGCCCGGCAGCTCGCCACGGTGAGCCATCTCACGAAGGCACACGCGGCAGAGGCCGAACTTGCGGTACACGGAGTGCGGGCGGCCGCAGCGCTGGCAGCGCGTGTAGCCCCGGACACCGAACTTCGGCTTACGAGCAGCCTTGGCAATAAGAGCCTTCTTCGCCATCTCGCTTACGCCTCCTTGAACGGGAAGCCGAGGTGACGCAGAAGGGCACGGCCCTCATCGTCGTTGGTCGCCGTGGTGACCACGGTGATGTCCATACCCCGGACGCGGTCGATCTTGTCCTGGTCGATCTCGTGGAACATGACCTGCTCCGTGAGACCGAAGGTGTAGTTGCCACGGCCGTCGAACTGCTTGGGGGACAGACCACGGAAGTCGCGGATGCGCGGGAGCGCGAGCGACAGGGTGCGGTCCAGGAACTCCCACATGCGGTCGCCACGGAGCGTGACGTGGGCACCGATCGGCTGACCCTCACGCAGCTTGAACTGCGCGATGGACTTGCGAGCCTTGGTGATGGCCGGCTTCTGGCCGGTGATCGTCGTGAGGTCACGGACGGCACCGTCCATGAGCTTCGAGTCACGGGCGGCGTCGCCGACACCCATGTTCACGACGACCTTCACGAGACCGGGGATCTGCATGACGTTCTCGTACGAGAACTCGTCCTGCAGCTTCGCCGTGATCTCCTCGCGGTACTTCGTCTTGAGACGCGGAGTGGTGGTGGTCGTCATCAGATGTCCTCACCCGTCCGCTTGGCAACGCGGATCTTGTTGCCCTCGTCGTCGAAGCGGTAACCGACGCGCGTGACAACCTTGTTGCCGTCCTTCTCCACGACCAGCTGGACGTTGGAGACGTGGACGGGGGCCTCGGTGGTCACGATGCCGCCGGCCTGCGAGCCGCTGGCGGTCGGGCCGGCCTTCGTGTGCTTCTTGACCCGGTTGACACCCTCGACCAGGACGCGCTCGTCGCGCGGGTAAGCGGCAATGACCTTGCCCTGCTTGCCCTTGTCCTTACCGGTGATGACCTGGACCAGGTCGCCCTTCTTGATCTTCATGCTTACAGCACCTCCGGCGCGAGCGAGATGATCTTCATGAACTTCTTCTCGCGCAGCTCACGGCCGACCGGGCCGAAGATACGGGTGCCGCGGGGGTCGCCGTCGTTCTTCAGAATGACGGCGGCGTTCTCGTCGAAGCGGATGTACGAGCCATCCGGACGGCGACGCTCCTTGACGGTGCGAACGATGACCGCCTTGACGACGTCACCCTTCTTCACGTTGCCACCGGGGATCGCGTCCTTCACGGTGGCGACGATGACGTCACCGATGCCCGCGTAGCGGCGACCCGAGCCACCGAGAACACGGATGGTGAGAATTTCCTTCGCACCCGTGTTGTCGGCGACGCGCAGTCGCGACTCCTGCTGGATCACGTCTATCTCCTGTTTGTCTGCCGGTTCCCGGCAGGGGCTTCTCTCTTACGAGAGGGCCCCTGCCGAGCCTGGCGGAACGAACTCTGAGGGATGCCTCAGAGAATTACTTGGCCTTCTCGAGGATCTCGACGATGCGCCAGCGCTTGCTCGCCGACAGCGGACGCGTCTCCATCAGGAGGACGCGGTCGCCGACACCGGCAGCGTTCTGCTCGTCGTGCGCCTTGAGCTTGTTCGTACGGCGGATGACCTTGCCGTACAGGGCGTGCTTGACGCGGTCCTCGACAGCGACGACGACGGTCTTGTCCATCTTGTCGCTGACAACAAGGCCCTCACGG
Source organism: Streptomyces sp. NPDC051684 (assembly GCF_044453445.1). Lineage (NCBI taxonomy): Bacteria > Bacillati > Actinomycetota > Actinomycetes > Kitasatosporales > Streptomycetaceae > Streptomyces > Streptomyces sp. NPDC051684. The sequence continues at coordinate 357,123 of NZ_JBITCS010000001.1, forward strand.
GTCTTGCGGAAGCCGCGGGCGGCGGTCTCTTCAGTCACAGTCTTCTCGCTCATCAGGCGCTCTCCACCGTCTCGATGCCCAGCTCGCGCTCGCGCATGAGGGTGTAGATCCGCGCGATGTCCTTGCGGACGGCCTTGAGCCGGCCGTGGTTCTCGAGCTGACCCGTCGCCGCCTGGAAGCGGAGGTTGAACAGCTCTTCCTTGGCCTCGCGGAGCTTGGCGACAAGCTCCTCGTTGCCCAGCTCGCGCAGCTCAGACGCCTTGGTTCCGGCCGACATCACGCTTCACCTGCCTCGCGCTTGACGATCTTGCACTTCATCGGCAGCTTGTGAGCTGCACGAGTCAGCGCCTCGCGCGCGGTCTTCTCGTTGGGGTACGACAGCTCGAACATGACGCGTCCGGGCTTGACGTTGGCGACCCACCACTCCGGCGAACCCTTACCGGAACCCATGCGGGTCTCGGCAGGCTTCTTGGTGAGGGGGCGGTCCGGGTAGATGTTGATCCAGACCTTGCCGCCACGCTTGATGTGACGCGTCATGGCGATACGAGCGGCCTCGATCTGACGGTTCGTCACGTACGCCGGGGTGAGGGCCTGAATGCCGTACTCACCGAACGCAACCTGCGTGCCACCCTTGGACATACCGCTGCGCTTCGGGTGGTGCTGCTTGCGGTGCTTGACCCTACGGGGGATCAGCATTTCGGTCAGGCCTCCGTTCCGGTGCTCTCAGCCGGAGCGGCAGCTGCGGCGGGAGCGTCGGCCTTGGGGGCCTCCGCAGCCGGCGCGGACTGCTGCTGCGGCTTGCGACCGCGACCGCCACGCTCGCCACCACGGCCACCACGGGCCGGGCGGTCGTTGCCGCCACGGGCCGGACGGTTACCGGCGCGGGCTGCGGCGTTCTCGGCGCGAACCTCGGCGATGTTCTTGACGTCGCCCTTGTAGATCCAGACCTTCACGCCGATGCGGCCGAAGGTCGTCTTGGCCTCGAAGAAGCCGTAGTCCACGTTGGCGCGGAGCGTGTGCAGGGGCACACGGCCCTCGCGGTAGAACTCCGAACGGGACATCTCGGCACCGCCGAGACGACCGCCACACTGGATCTTGATGCCCTTGGCGCCGGCCTTCATCGTGCCCTGCATGCTCTTACGCATGGCGCGACGGAAGGAGACGCGGGAGGACAGCTGCTCGGCGACGGCCTGGGCCACCAGCTGAGCGTCGGTCTCCGGGCTCTTCACCTCGAGGATGTTGAGCTGGACCTGCTTGCCCGTGAGCTTCTCGAGGTCACCGCGGATGCGGTCGGCCTCGGCGCCACGGCGGCCGATGACGATGCCGGGACGAGCGGTGTGGATGTCCACACGCACGCGGTCACGGGTGCGCTCGATCTCAACCTTCGAGATGCCGGCGCGCTCCATGCCGGACGTCATCATCCGACGGATGGCGACGTCTTCCTTGACGTAGTCCTTGTACAGCTTGTCGGCGTACCAACGCGACTTGAAGTCGGTCGTGACACCGAGCCGGAACCCGTGCGGGTTTACCTTCTGGCCCATTACCGGGTTCCTTCCTTGCTGCTGACGACCACGGTGATGTGGCTGGTCCGCTTACGGATCCGGTAGGCACGGCCCTGAGCACGCGGACGGAACCGCTTCAGGGTCGGGCCCTCGTCCACGTACGCCTCGCTGATGAACAGCGAAGAGGCGTCAGGGTGGTCGTAGTTGTGCGCGGCGTTGGCGATGGCGCTGTCGAGCACCTTGCCCACCGGCTGGCTAGCGGCCTGCGGGGCGAAACGCAGGACCGCCTGAGCCTCCGTGGCATCCATGCCACGGATGAGGTCCACCACGCGGCGGGCCTTCATGGGCGTGACGCGGATGTACCGCGCCTGGGCCCTGGCTTCCATGGTTGTCCCTTCGGTGTTAGTCATAGTCGATTCCACCCCGCCTTAGCGGCGCTTCGACTTCCGGTCGTCCTTGACGTGACCCCGGAAGGTGCGCGTCGGCGAGAACTCGCCGAGCTTGTGGCCGACCATCGACTCGGTGACGAACACCGGGATGTGGGTCTTGCCGTTGTGCACCGCGATCGTGTGACCCAGCATGCTGGGGATGATCATCGAGCGGCGGGACCAGGTCTTGATGACGTTCTTGGAACCGGCTTCGTTCTGAGCGTCCACCTTCTTCACGAGGTGGCCGTCGACGAAGGGTCCCTTCTTGAGACTGCGCGGCATCTAAACCCGCTCCTAGCGCTTCTTGTTCGACTTGCGGCGGCGGACGATGTACTTGTTGCTCGCCTTGTTGCGATCACGAGTACGACCCTCCTTCTGGCCCCACGGCGAGACCGGGTGGCGACCACCGGAGGTCTTGCCTTCACCACCACCGTGCGGGTGGTCAACCGGGTTCATGACGACACCACGCACGGTCGGGCGGACGCCCTTCCAGCGCATGCGGCCGGCCTTGCCCCAGTTGATGTTGCTCTGCTCGGCGTTGCCGACCTCGCCGACGGTGGCGCGGCAGCGCACGTCGACCAGGCGGATCTCGCCGGAGGGCATACGAAGGTGGGCCATCGAGCCCTCCTTCGCGAGCAGCTGCACGGAGGCACCCGCGGAGCGGGCGAACTTGGCGCCACCACCGGGACGGAGCTCGATCGCGTGGATCGTGGTACCGACCGGGATGTTGCGGAGCGCCAGGTTGTTACCGGGCTTGATGTCGGCAGCGGGGCCGTTCTCCACCTTGGCGCCCTGCGCGAGACCGCGCGGAGCCAGGATGTAGCGCTTCTCGCCGTCCGCGTAGTGCAGGAGCGCGATGCGCGCAGTGCGGTTCGGGTCGTACTCGATGTGAGCGACCTTCGCCGGCACGCCGTCCTTGTCGTGACGACGGAAGTCGATCACTCGGAAGGCGCGCTTGTGTCCGCCACCCTGGTGGCGAACGGTGATCCGACCGGCGTTGTTACGGCCGCCCTTGCTGTGCAGCGGGCGGACCAGCGACTTCTCCGGCGTGGACCGCGTTACCTCGACGAAGTCGGCGACGCTGGAGCCACGACGGCCCGGCGTAGTCGGCTTGTACTTGCGGATTCCCATTTCTCAGTCCTCGTCCGATATTCGGACCAGGGTCTCCGTTAGGAGGCCTGGCCGAAGATGTCGATACGGTCGCCCTCAGCGAGGGTCACGATGGCGCGCTTGGTGTCGGCACGCTTGCCGAACCCGGTGCGCGTACGCTTCCGCTTGCCCTGACGGTTGATCGTGTTGACGCCGGTGACCTTGACCGAGAAGACCGCCTCGACGGCCTGCTTGATCTGGGTCTTGTTGGCGCCGGGGGCCACGACGAACGTGTACTTGCCCTCGTCGAGAAGCGCGTACGACTTCTCGGAGACGACCGGCTTGACGAGGACGTCGCGCGGGTCCGAGAAGGACTTGCTCAGCGGGGTCGGCTCAACGGCGACCTTGCCCTCGGTTGCGATGCGCTTCGCCTTGGCGACGCGCGCGGCCTTGGCGGCCTTCGCAGCCTTGGAGGCAATGCTCGGGTGACGCGTAGCCATCAGGCCTCGCTCCCTTCGGTGTCAGCGGCCTTGGGGCCAGACACGAAGGACTCGAAAGCGGCCTTGGTGAAGACCACGTCGTCCGAGACGAGAACGTCGTACGTGTTCAGCTGGCCCGGCTCCAGGATGTGGACCTGGGGCAGGTTGCGGGCGGAGAGCCACGCGGCCTCGTCGGCGCGGTCGACGACCAGGAGCAGGTTCTTGCGCTCCGAGACCTTGCCGAACAGCGTCTTGGCGGCCTTCGTGGAGACCTCGCCCTCGACCACGCCGGAGACGACGTGGATGCGAGCGTTGCGGGCCCGGTCGGTGAGGGCGTGACGCAGCGCGGCAGCCTTCATCTTCTTCGGGGTCCGCTGCGAGTAGTCGCGCGGCACGGGGCCGTGGACGACGCCACCGCCGGCGAACTGCGGCGCACGGGTCGAACCCTGGCGCGCGCGGCCGGTGCCCTTCTGGCGGTAAGGCTTCTTGCCACCACCGCGGACTTCACCGCGGCGCTTGGTCTTGTGCGTGCCCTGACGGGCAGCGGCCAGCTGAGCGACGACGACCTGGTGAAGCAGCGGAACGCTGATCTTCTCTACGTCGAAGATCTCCGCGGGGAGCTCGACGGTCCCGGTCTTGTCGCCTGCCGGCGAAAGGATGTCAACAGTGCTCATCGGTTACCTCAGGCCCCCTTGGTCGCGGTACGGACCAGGACGAGGCCGCCGTTCGGACCAGGAACCGCGCCCTTGATGAGCAGCAGACCCTTCTCCGCGTCAACGGCGTGGACGGTCAGGTTCTGGGTGGTGACCCGCTCGTTGCCCATGCGACCCGCCATGCGGGTTCCCTTGAACACACGGCCGGGGGTGGCGCAGCCGCCGATCGAGCCCGGCTTGCGGTGGATGCGGTGGGCACCGTGGGAGGCCTTGCCGCCCTTGAAGTTGTGCCGCTTCATGCCACCGGCGAAGCCCTTGCCCTTGCTCTGGCCGGTCACGTCCACCTTGACGCCGCCGTCGAACACCTCAGCGGTGATCTCCTGGCCGAGGGAGTACTCGGACGCGTCCGGCGTACGAATCTCGACGAGGTGGCGGCGGGGGGTGACATCGGCCTTGGCGAAGTGGCCCTTGAGGGGCTTGTTCACCTTGCGCGGGTCGATCTCGCCGAAGGCGAGCTGGACGGAGTCGTAACCGTCGACGTCGTTGGTACGAACCTGGGTGATCACGTTCGGACCGGCCTTGACGACGGTGACCGGAACAACACGGTTGTTCTCGTCCCACACCTGCGTCATGCCGAGCTTCTCGCCCAGGATGCCCTTGATCTGCTTAGTCATCTTCAGATCACCGGCCCTCAGAGCTTGATCTCGATGTCGACGCCGGCCGGAAGGTCGAGTCGCATCAGGGAGTCAACGGTCTTCGGAGTCGGGTCGAGGATGTCGATGAGGCGCTTGTGCGTGCGCATCTCGAAGTGCTCGCGAGAATCCTTGTACTTGTGCGGCGACTTGATGACGCAGTACACGTTCTTCTCGGTAGGCAGCGGCACCGGGCCCGCGACCGACGCACCAGTGCGGGTCACCGTCTCGACGATCTTCTTCGCCGAGGAGTCGATGACCTCGTGGTCGTAGGCCTTGAGCCGGATGCGGATCTTCTGTCCCGCCATGGCTACTTAGTAGTCCTGTCTCTCGTAACGCTCTGGAGCTCGGGGGCCCTGTTTCACACTTCCTCCGCCCCACGCGGTCGGGCGTGTCGCAGTCCCGCTGACAGAAATATCCGCATGGATGTCCCTGCTAAGGGGTCTGCGGCCAAGACCGCATGTACACGGGGGAAGAAACCCACCGAGCGCCTGGCCAAGGAGCCGCGCTGACACTTCCCGGAAGATTCCCGTACGTCCGGCCGATTGCTACCCCGAGGGATAGATACAGCCGACGAGTACTGTGGGACTCGCTTCCGGTCCTCCCGGCGGGAGGCGCGCAGCATCGGCACTCAACCGAGCAACCCCGACAGTCTGCCACACAGGGCATGTCCAGGGCCAATCGAGCCGAAGAGAGTACCCCCTCAGTGACGAAGGTCAAACCAGGGGTGTCCGTGTCGCGCTCCCGTACCCGCTCACCGTACGCCCCGCATTGGCCTGTACCAGCCCCTTGCTCCCGCTGCCCGCACGCCTCAAGCTCCCTTCATGGAGCTGGAGTTGCGGCATCTCAGGACGGTCCGGGCGATCTCCGATGCGGACAGCCTCACCAGGGCGGCGACCGCGCTGGGGCTCGCACAGCCCGCACTGAGCGCCCAGCCCAGGCGCATCGAACGAACACTCGGCGGAGAACTGTTCGAGCGCGGGCGGCACGGGGTGCGCGCCACCGCACTCGGCGAGCTGGTCCTGGAGCGCGCCGGGATCGTCCTCCCCGCCGTGTCCGGGCTGCAACAGGAGGCGACCCGGTTCGCCCGCGCCCGGCGGACCCGTGAGCGGCTGCGGCTCGGCGGCACGCACGGCCCGCTGCTCGGCGCCCTGGTCGACCGGCTCGCAGAGGAGCTGCCGGACACCGCCGTGACGACCCGCGCCTCCTGGTCCGAGCGGGAGCTCGCGGACCACGTGGACCAGGGCCTGCTCGACTTCGCCCTGCTCGGCACCTGCGGCGCCGCTCCCCCGCCGGGCCCCGCCCACCTGGAGTGGCGGGAGATCGCCCTGGACCCGGTCTGCGTGATGCTGCCCGACGGGCATCCGGAAGCACACCGCGGCGAGGTCGACCTGGCCGCGCTCGCCGCCGAGGCCTGGGCCTGCGTGCCCGGCGACGGCTGCTTCGCGGACTGCTTCACGGCGGCGTGCGCCCGCGCCGGCTTCACCCCGCGCCGCATGTACGAGACGGACACCGCGTCCTGCGCGCACCTGGTGCGGGTCGGCCGGGCGGTGGGCCTGTGCCGGGCCACGTTCCCGCCGACGCCCGGCATCACCGTGCGCCCGCTCGCCGGGGCCCCGCTGCTGTGGCGGCATCTGCTGGGGCTGCACCCCGGCGCCCAGCACCCGGACACCGCCGCGCTGCTGTTCGCGCAGGCCAGGGCCGCGCACGCGGACGCCGCGCGCACCGCCGCTGAGCTTCCATAACGCCGGGCCCCGGGGTCGGCTGACGTCTTATGCGGCCCGGCCCCGGCTCCTACGGTTTCGGCACCTCCCCACCGACACGACCGAAACCGAGGAGACGCCATGCTCCACAGACGCACCAGGGCCGTGTGCGCGGCCCTGACGACGTCGGCCGCACTGATCGTCGCGGGGCTCGGCAGTTCCGCGACGGCCGCGCCCGCACCCCCGGCCGCCGAGACGCTCCGCACCGACGAGGCCCCGCCCGCCCTGCTGAACGCCATGCAGCGGGACCTCGGCCTCGACCGCGCGCAGGCCCGGCAGCGGCGGGCCTCTCTCTCCCCCCGACGCACGGCCGTGGCTGTGGCGGCCGGAGCAGGCCAAGGCTTGAGCGGAACGCCCCAGTCCTCCCTCTTACGGCCGTAAGCTGCATGGACAGCAGGGACGCGGGGGCACAGCCGCCGATGGAGTGACGGGAGCACGCACAAATGACCGGTCCGACCGCACTCGTAAGCACCGACGACGAAGATGCGGCCCTGCCGGTCCATGTTCACGGGCTCCCGTCCCCGGGGCAGGTCGTGACCGTACGCAACCGGCCATGGATCGTGTCCGACGTGACCCGCTCAGGTATGGCCTCCGACGATCCCACCCGTGCGGCGGACGCGAACGCGCCCCACCTCGTCTCGCTCGTCTCCTACGAGCCCGACGCCCGCGACGAGGAGCTTCGCGTGGTGTGGGAGCTGGAACAGGGCACTGCGGTCAGTGACAGCGACGAGCTGCCCACCCCCGCCGACGGGTTCGACGATCCGGACCGCTTGGACTCGTTCCTGGACGCGGTGCGCTGGGGCGCCATCACGTCCGCCGAGAAGACGGCTCTTCAGGCGCCTTTCCGGTCGGGCGTCGAGTTCCAGGAGTATCAGTTGGACCCGGTGGTCCGGGCGCTGTCGATGCCTCGGACGAACCTGCTCATCGCGGACGACGTGGGTCTCGGCAAGACGGTCGAAGCCGGTCTGGTGATGCAGGAGCTCATGCTGCGCCACCGTGCCCGCACCATGCTGATCGTCTGCCCCGCCGGGCTCACACTGCAGTGGCGGGACGAGATGCGGGACAAGTTCGGCCTGGACTTCCGCATCGTGGACACCAAGCTGTTGCGCGAGTTGCGGCGCGAGCGCGGCCCCTACGCGAACCCCTGGAACCACTTTCCACGCCTGATCGTCTCCGTGGACTGGCTGAAGCGGGAGCGCCCGCTGCGCATGCTGCGCGAGGTGCTGCCTCAGGTCCCGGGCTACCCGCGCGCCTTCGACCTTTTGGTCGTGGACGAGGTGCACACCTGCGCGCCGTCGGGCAACGGGCAGTACGCGGTCGACTCGGACCGTACCCGGGCGGTGCGTGCGCTCGCTCCGCACTGCGAGCACCGTCTGTTCCTGTCGGCCACCCCGCACAACGGCTATCTGAATTCCTTCACCGCACTCCTGGAACTGCTCGACGATCACCGCTTCGCGCGCGGGGTCCAGCCGTCACGGGAGCAGCTGCGCCGCGTCATGGTGCGCCGCCTGAAGTCGGAGCTACCGCCGGACTGGGAGGGCAAGTCCCGTTTCCCCCGGCGCGTTCCGCACGCCCTGGAAGTCAGGTACGAGGACGAGGCGCGTCGCGCGTACGCGACGCTGGCCAAGTACGCGCGCTCGCGCCGGGAGTCCGGTTCCGGTAAAGCCGAGCGGACCGCGTCGGACTTCGTGACGACTCTGCTGAAGAAACGCTTCCTGTCATCGCCGAAGGCCTTCGCGGAGACCATCGACGTACATCTGGAAACGATGGAAAAGCGGGATTCTCCCGCCCCGCTGCCCGAAGCCCCCAGCGAGCGCGTCCTGCGTCCCCTGATCGAGCAGGTCGAGGAGACGGCGGAGTCCGACGAACAGCACACCCAAGCCGCCGAGCAGGCCCTGACCGCCGTACGCCGGGCGACCCGCCCGCTGTCCGACACCGAGCGCGCCCAGCTGAAAGAACTGAGTGGCTGGGCGCGGCAGGCCGCGCTGCGTCCGGACGCGAAGTTCGCGGCGCTGCGTGACTGGCTCGGCCGGCAGGTCTGCAAGCAGGGCCCCAAGGGCGAATGGGAGCCGACCCGCGTGATCGTGTTCACCGAGTACCGGGACACACAGCGCTGGCTGCACGAGCGGCTGCTCGCCGACGGCTTCCCCAAGGAGCGGATCACTCTCCTGTACGGCGGCCAGAAGCTGGAGGAGCGGGAGCACGTCAAGGCCGTGTTCCAGGAGGATCCCAGCCTGTCTGACGTCCGGATCCTGCTGGCCACTGATGCCGCGAGCGAGGGCATCAACCTCCAGGCACACTGTCACAGCCTGCTCCACTGGGAGATCCCGTGGAACCCGAACCGCCTGGAGCAACGCAACGGCCGCATCGACCGGCACGGCCAGCGGGCCGAGACGGTGGACGTGTTCCACTTCGTCCCCGAGGGCTGGCAAGGGTTCACGGCCGAGGACACCGACTCCGCGCACGACAGCGGCACGCTGGAGGACGAGCTGCACTTCCTCGCCGTGGCCGCTCGCAAGACGGAGCAGATCAGGGAAGACCTCGGCAACGCGGGCCAGGTGATCGCCGCCCAGGTCGAGCAGAAGATGCTGGGGCGGCGCTCGGACTGGTCGACTGCCGACGCGGAGATCGCCAAGCGGTCGGGCCGCGAGATGCTCAAGTTCGACCGGGACCTGGCCCGCGAGATGGAGAAGCTGGTAGAGGAGCTGTCCTCCAGCCGCACCGCCCTGCACCTCAACGCGGACACCCTCAAGCGGGTCGTCCGGACCGCCCTCGACCTGGCCCACAACAAGGACCTGACCGAGGTCCCGGACCCCCATCCCCCGGCCGCCCCCAAGTCCCCGGCCCGCTGCTACCGGCTGCCCCAGCTGCCCGGTACCTGGGCGCACGCCCGCAACGACGGCCTGCGCCACCCGCTGACCGGCGTCGAGCGCCCGGTCGTCTTCGAGGAGTCGGAGGCCCGCGGCCGCACCGACGTGGTCCTGCTGCACCTGGGCCACCGCCTCGTGCAGATGTGCCTGCGGCTGCTGCGCGCCGAACTGTGGCCGCACGGCCGCAAGGCGAAGCTGGCCCGCGTGACGGCCCGAGTGGTCCCTTCCGAGCTGCTGCGCACGCCGGCCGTCGTGGCGCACGGCCGCGTGGTCATCTCCGGCGGCAGCGGTGCCCGGCTGCACGAAGAGGTCATCGCGGCGGGCGGCACCGTCGAGGGCGGGCAGTTGCAGCGCGCCCGCCAGGACGAGGTGGACGCATGGCTGGCCGCCGCCACCGGCCAAGAGCCGCCGGAGCCCGTCACCGAACGGCTGGCGGCACTGTGGGAGTCCGGCATAGAGGACCGTCTCGGCCGCGCGCTGCGCACCCGCGCGAACCAGCGCTTCAAGACGCTGCGGCGCACGATGGAGGAACGCTGCGAGCAGGAGGTGGACGGTGTCACCCAGGTCCTGACCGACCTGGAGCGCTCCATCCGCGACCGGCTCGACAACAGCGACTACTGGAGTCAGGGCTCGCTCTTCGACATCGACGACGAGCGCACCCAGCTCAACACCGACAAGGAAGCCCTCAAAGAACGGGTGCGCAAGATCCCGTCCCTGATCGAGTCCGAGACCGAGGCGCTGCGCCGCCGCTGGGCCGATCCGACACCGCGCTGGTTCCCCGTCTGTGTCACCTTCCTTGTCCCGTCCGACCTCGTCCGAGGAGCTCAGTCCTGATGCCGCCCGCCACCCGCACCAAGGTCCCGCACGGGCACATCCCCTCCCCGGAGGAGCAGCACGAGGAGTGGCTGAAGCTACTGCGGCCCGACGGCCCGTTCGTGTCGCTGCCCGTGCTCAAGCAGGTGTTCCCGCAGGGCCTGGACGACGTACCGAAGGACACGAAGGCCCGGCTGCGGCAGGCCTGGGCCGAGGTGCAGGCGTCACCGCAGGAGCTGCGGCACGGCTGGGAGAACCTGGTCCTGTCCGAACTCCTCGGCTGGCGCGGCGGGTTGAAGGAGGGAGCCGAGCTGCCGCCGACCCTGCGCGCCGGCGCGAACACCCCGGACGCGGCGCTGCTCGGCCCGTCTCCCGAGGGCCTGCGTCCGCGCGTCATCCTCTTCCGTACGGAGGGCTGGGCCGACGCCCTCGACCAGGGCAAGGGCGACCAGCCCTCCCTCCTCGACCGGGCAGCGGACTTGGCGCGCTGGCGCGAGGTCCCGCTAGCCGTCGTCACCAACGGCCGCGTGTGGGCGCTGGTCCACGCCCGCCCGAAGGAGGCACAGACGGTCGCGCTCTTCGACGCGGACCTGTGGTTCGAGGAACCCCTCCTGCTGCGCGCCTTCGCAAGCCTGCTGCACGCACGCCGCGCCGCGCTGCCCGCCACCGACCCCCAGGGCGAGCACACGTCGTCGCTCGCGGCCCTGTTCGCGCGGACGGCCGACGAGCACGCCGAGGTCACCGACACCCTCGGCCGCCAGGTCCGCGCGGCCGTGTCCCTCCTCGTCGCGGAACTCTCCCGCCTGGACCGCGAGTCCCGTGGCGAACTCCTCGCCGCCGTCGAGGACGACAAGCGGGTCTACGAGTCGGCGCTGACGGTGATGATGCGCCTGGTCTTCCTCCTCTACGCGGAGGAACAACACCTGCTCCCGTACGGCGCCGACCTGTACGACGACTCGTACGGCGTCGGCCCGCTGCACGAGGAGCTGAAGGCGGCTCGTGCACTGGACACGGACGAGACGATCGACCGGCGGGCCGCGGCCTGGCCGCGCCTGCTCGCCCTGTTCGGCGCGATCCATGGCGGCTGTCTCCACGACGAGCTGTGGATCCCCGCGTACGGCGGCTCCCTCTTCGACCCGGCGCGCTTCCCGTGGCTGACCGACGCCACGGTCACCGACCAGGTCGTGTACGAGATCCTGCACGCCCTGCTCACCCTGCGCCGCAAGGGGGTTCGCGGAGAAGAAGCGCTCTCCTACAAGGGCCTGGACGTCGAGCAGATCGGCCACGTCTACGAGGGCCTGCTGGAGTACGGCTGCACCCGCGCGACCGAGCCCTACGTCGGAGTCGTCCTCGGCCGCGACAGACAGTACGACGCGGTGCTGCCGCTCGCCGACCTGGAAGCCTGGCACGCACAGGGCGGTACAGCCCTGGCCACGGCCCTGAAGGCGGCGACGGGCGGCGTCACCGCGAGCCAGGTCACGTCGGCGATGTCCCGCGCGACCGGCACGGTCACCGCGGAACTGCACGCCGCCGCCGACAACGACGAGGCACTCGCGGCCCGCGTCGCCGCCTTCCTGCCCCTGGTCGGCGAGGACCTGCGCGACGCGCCGATGGTGTACCCGGCGGGTTCGGTGGTGATGGTCCGCTCCGGCGACCGCCGCAACACCGGCACGCACTACACGCCCAAGGAGCTGGCGGAGGAGGTCGTCGAACACACCCTCGCCCCAATGTGCTTCTCCCCGGTCCCGGCGGACGGCGCGGAACAGGGCGTACGGCAGGCCAAGTCGGCGGACGAGCTGCTCAAGCTGCGCGTGCTTGACCCGGCGATGGGTTCGGGCGCGTTCCTCGTCTCGGCCTGCCGTTACCTGTCGGAGCGGGTGGTGGAGGCGTGGCTGCGGGACGGACTGCCGCGGGAGATCGCCCAGGACGTGGGCGAGGACGACCATGAGGCGCTGCGCCGCGTGGCCCGCCGCTTGGTCGCCAACAGCTGCCTGTACGGGGTCGACCGCGACCCGATGGCGGTGGAACTGGCGAAGCTGTCGCTGTGGCTGGTGACGCTGTCCAAGGACCACCCGTTCTCGTTCCTGGACCACGCGCTGCGCTGCGGCGACTCGCTGCTCGGCGTGACGGACGTGGCGCAGGTCGAGGCGTTCCATCTCGACTGGCGGGGACGGCAGTTGAGCGAGGAGGTCTCGCGCGCCCTGGAGGTCACGCAGACAGTCCTGTCGGACGCGGCGACTCTCCGTACGGAGATCGAGGCGACGCCCGTCGACGACATCCGGGACGTCCGGGCCAAGTCGGCGAAGCTCCACGAGGCGGAGGCGCTGTCGGAGCGGCTGCGGCTGGCCGCCGACGCGGTGGTGGGCGCGGCGCTGGCCGCCGAGGGCATCTCCGACGAGGAGGCCGCGGAGCTCACGGGTGAGGAGAACACGGGCGGGACGCGGGGCCGGGCCCGTTTCGCCGACGCCAAGGAGGACGCGAAGGCGCGTGCCTACCGGTACTGCCTGGAGTCGGTGGCGGGACTTGTCGCTACGGCGGTGGGCGGGGGCCCCGGTTCGGAGGCGGCGGCCACGGAGGCCCGGGGGATCGTGGACGGGTGGCTGAAGGGACCCCGGGCGGCGGCGGTGCGGCCGTTGCACTGGCCGTTGGAGTTTCCGGAGATTGTGGGGGTGGGGGGATCCGGCGGGTTCGACGCGGTGGTCGGCAACCCGCCGTTCATCGGAGGCAAGAAGCTCACGGGAGCTCTGGGCCAGGACTACCGGGAGTACCTGGTCAACCGGATCGCGGGCGGCACGCGGGGGCACGCCGACCTGTGCGCGTACTTCCTGCTGCGGAACCTGTCGATCGCGCCGGGACGCCGCACGGGGATCATCGCCACGAACACGATTGCGCAGGGCGATACGCGGGAGGTCGGCCTCGACCGGGCGACGGAGGCCGGCTGGACGGTGTACCGGGCGGTGAAGACGCAGGAGTGGCCGGGGACGGCGTCGGTTGTTGTGTCGCTGGTGTGGCTGGGCGGGGAGCAAGGGGCGGGTGAGGAACCGTACTTGGATGGGAAGCCGGTGCAGGGGATCACATCGGGGCTGGATCCGCGGTCGCGGGTAAGCGGGAAGCCATACCGGCTTGCGGCTAACGAGGCCCAGTCGTACCAGGGGTCGATTGTGCTGGGTAAGGGCTTCGTGCTGGAGCCCGAGGTGGCTGAGGCTCTCATCGCGAAGGACCCGCGTAACAAGGACGTACTGTTCCCGTATCTGAACGGGGAGGACCTCAATCAGCGGCCCGGCTCCACGGCCAGCCGCTGGGTCATCAACTTCCACGACTGGTCCGAGGAAGAGGCCGCCGAGTACGAGGAGGTCTTCGAGATCGCGGAGCGGGACGTCAAGCCGGTCCGGCAGCGGAAGAAGGACGACGGGACGTACGCGCTGCGTACGCCGTTGCCGCAGCGGTGGTGGCACTACGCGGACAAGCGGCCGGAGTTGTACGCGATGATCGCGGATCTGGAACGGGTGATCGTGATCGCCCGTGTCAGCAAGACGGCGATGCCAGCTCTGATCCCAACTGACCAGGTCGTGAGCGAGCAGATCATCGTGTTCCCCTTGTCGAACACCGCTCAGCTGTCCGCGCTATCCAGCTCGCTCCACTACTGGTGGACCCTCAAGCACTCGGGGGACATGCGAGGCGACCTCCGCTACACACCCTCCGACGCCTACGAAACCTTCCCCCGCCCCGACGAAACCCCCCGCCTCCACGCCGCAGGTGACGCCCTCGAATCCGCCCAGCACACGTCCATGTCCACCCGGACCATCGGCCTGACCAAGCTGTACAACCTCGTCCACGACGAGTCCGAGACCGCCCCCGACATCCAGGCCGTCCGCGACGCCCACGTCGAGGTCGACCAGGCGGTGGCCGAGTCGTACAGCTGGCAAGACCTTGACCTGAAGCACGGGTTCTACGACACCCGGCAGGGCCCCCGCTACACCATCGCCCCCGACGTACAGACCGAGGTCCTGGACCGGCTCCTCGAACTCAACCACGCCCGCTACCAAGCGGAGCTGGAGGCGGGCCTGCACAACCCGGACGCGAAGAAGCGCCGAGCCGCCGCCCGCAAAGAAAAGGTCAAGGCATACGCGGCCCGGCGCCGCCGGAGTCGAGCAGCCACCCAGGGGGGCGGCTTCGAGGACGACGGACTGTTCCCGGAGCCCGACGCACTGTTCTGATCCAGACAGACCTGCGCCCCCGCCCTCGGCATCAACGAGGGTAGGGGCGGAGCCAGTTGAGGGGTCAGTTCCCGGAGGCGTACGCCACGAAGTCCGCCCACGCCGAACCGCCGACGGCGAACCGGGGGCCCTGCGCGTTCTTGGAGTCGCGGACGTGGACCGTGCCAGGGGCGAGGGCAACCTCGACGCAGTCAGGATCGCTGCCGTTGCTGCTGAAGTTGCTCTTGCGCCACTCCAATTCGGCGCTGGCCCCGGCGGAGACCTTGCGGTTCATGTTTCTCCCAGCAGTTGCTCGATGAAGGCCAGCGACTCCCTCGGGGTGAGAGCCTGCGCCCGGATCATGCCGTACGTCAGTTCAAGTACCCGGAGCTGCCGAGGGCTGTCCACGGGCCGCCCACCAGCGATACCGGGCGAGCGCCCGATCGCCGATCCGTCCCTGAACTTCAGCAGTTCGATACTGCCGTCCACCCCCGCATGCTCTTCCCGATCGGTCGGCATGACTTGGAGCGAGACGGCGCGCAACCTCCCGACGTCCAGCAGGCGTTCGAGTTGTCGACGCAGAACCATTCTGCCTCCGAGTGGGCGCCGCAACGTCACCTCCTCCAGAACGAAACTGAGCGCGGGTGCTGGAGCCCTATCGAAGATCACCTGCCGAGCCAGCCGTCCGGCGACACCTCGCTCGATCCCTGCCTCATCATTCGCGGGCTGCCGCATCTCGAACAGCGAGCGCATGTACTCCTCGGTCTGCAACAGGCCATGGATGTCGTGGGCGCCGTACCACTGAAGGTCAACGGCCTTGGCCTCCATCCGGGCCAGCCCGCGAACCTTCTTCGGATACCGAACCTCCGCCACCCGCTCCCTGGTCGCCGAGACCAACCCACCCGCCTCCAACACCCGATCCGCGCCGTCCAAGAACTCCGGCTTGGGAATCCGCTTGCCCGACTCGACCTTGTAGACCTGGTCCTCGCCGTACCCGATGGCCGCACCCAACTCACCCGCGCTCACGCCCATTTGTTCACGCCGCATCCGGATCATCTGCCCGACCATGGCGACGACAGCGGCGCCCTGCTCGTCGTCAGGATCAACGTCCCAGCCCGGCTCGTCCGAACTCTCCGCGACCTTGTCCACCCGCGCCACCTCCACGCCGTCCGCACCGATCCCGGCCGATCACACACCGCGCGCCCTACCCGAACCGCCCACCGGACAGCCCGGACAGGGCCGGACAAGCTCCGGACAGTCACCGGGCACACGCGGCATGTCACGTGTCACGGTAAGCAAGCACGGCCACGCTGGGTGACATGAACCAGCAACTGGACCAACTCCACTCCCCCACCCGTCACTTCGGCGTGCAACTGTCCCCCACGTCACGCGGAGCCCGCCTCGCACGTCTACTCGGTACGGAACAACTCCGCACCTGGGACCTGCCTCCCGCGACCATCGAGCGCGCGGCCCACGTCATCGCGGAACTCGCCGCGAACGCGGTCACCCACGCCCGCCTCCCCGGCCGCGACTTCCGTCTGGACCTCCACGTTTCGCCCGCGACCCTGCGGGTCGAGGTCACCGACACCCGCCCGGACCGCCTGCCGACGAGGACCACTCCACACCCCGCACCCGCCGAGTCCGAATCGGGCCGGGGGCTGGTCCTCGTAGAAGCCCTCACCGACCGCTGGGGAGTCACCGGTGGCCCGGCCCCGCGCAAGACCGTCTGGGCCGAGATCGATCTCCCGCCCACCGCATCGCGACGCACCCCGCCCCGGTGCGCCACCGCACGGCCCAACGCGTGATCAAAACCTCTAACGACCGGCGGAAATGACCAACCAAACCCCACCCACCCCACCGCTTGAAACGGGACCACCCCGTCACTCGCGCGAGTGAAGCCAGCCAACTCGGCTGGATTCGCAGCCAGTTGAATGCCATATGCTCACGGCAATCACAGCGCGTAACAACACCAGACATGCGACGGCCCCCGCCGGGACTGGCATCCCAATGCGAGGGCCTGACCACCGAGGAAGTAGGAGCTTCCCGATGGATACGCAGAACCCTAGCGGGCGCATGCCCGCCGCACCCCCGGTGCCGCTGAATCCGCGCGGCATCACCCACATCAACACGCCCCAGACGAGCCGCTTCACGGTCGTCGGCAACCACCTCGCCCAGCACCGCGAACTCTCCGGTCTCGCCATCGGCCTCGCCGTGCACATCCAGTCGCTGCCGCCCGGGGCCCGCGCCGACATCAAGACGCTCGCCGCCCGCTTCCCCGAAGGTGAGACGCGGATCGCCGCCGCCCTGCGCGAACTTGAGGCCCACGGCTACCTCTCCCGCATCCGCGAGCGCCTCCCCAGCGGGCGGATCGTCACGTACACGGTGTCGTTCAACGAACCCGTCGCCGTCCCCGTCGACGCACCACCACCGGACGAGCCCCCGGCACCTCCACCAGCGGATCCGCCCGCGTCCGCCGAAGCCGAGCACGCCGAAGAAACTCCACAGCCCACGCCGCCCGAGCCGCCCGAGAACCGGCCCGGCCTCCCCACCGCCCCCCGCCCCGCGCTACCCGAACCGGAAACCCCCGACCTCGCCCGCCACCGCACGGCGTCCGCCCTCCTCGCCACCCTCCACCGCCACGACCCGCGCCTGCTCCTCCCCGAGCACGCGGTCCGCCACCTCTCCCCCGCCGTGGCCGCCTGGCTGGAGCGCGGCGCAGGCCCCGAAGCCGTACGCCACGCCCTCACCGCGAACCTGCCGCGCGAACCACTCCGCAACCCGGCAGCCCTGCTCGCCCACCGCCTGACCGCCCTCCTGCCACCGCCCGCACCGGTACAGCCACCCCGAACCGACACCGCCCCCGCACCAGCCGCACCTCCACGCTCACCGCTCCACAGCTGCGAAGGCTGCGAGCGGGCCATCCGCACCCCCGCGCCCGGCATGCACTGCCGCGACTGCCGCGCCGAGATGGCCGCCCGCGCCGCGTGAACGAGCGGACCACGCACGGAACTTCGGGCATCCCCCGTTGTCAGACCCGGCTCGTAAGGTGATCGCGTGACACCCCAGACAGAACTGTCCCAGCTGTTCCCCAGGATCGAGCCGCTCGAAGACGCGGATCCCGAACTGGTCGCGCTCGGCGAGCGCTACTGGTCCCTCGCCGGCTTCGACGCGGAGACCGGCCTGCCGAGATGGAGCGAGAAGACCTCGGCCATCGACACCGGCGGCTGGGGCCGCCGCCACTACGTGATCGCGGCGGCCGGGACCCGCGCGTACCTCGACGGGCACGCGTGCCCGTCCTGCGGCGGCCCGCTCAGCCTCGCGTCACGCACGAGCCTGCAGCAGGTGTGCCTGGGCGAGGAGGCGCCGCCGTGCGCCGACTGCACCCCGTCGCTCGCGGAGCACGTACGGCTGCTGACCGACCCCAAGCGCACAGCCAAACGCGAGGCCACGAGGGAAGCCGCCCGCAAGCGGTCCGCGTACGAGGAGGCCCACGCCACCTGGGAGCAAGAGCGCCAGGCGGCGGTGGCGGACCAGTACCCGCTGCTGTTCTCGGAGGAGGCCGAGTTGCCCGGCCTCCTCCACGCCGCCGGAGTGCGCGAACTGCTCACCGCACTCGCCCTGCTGCGCTACGCACCGTCGGCGACACCACTGACCGCCCTGACCGACTGGCCCGACCCTCTGCACCCAGACCTTCGCACCGCCGACAACCTGATCCACGGCACGCGGACCGCCGGGCTCCTGCGGGTCCACTCCAGTACCCCGCACGTCGCCTTCGTCTGGGAACCGGCCTCCTTCGAGGAGGCCGTCCAGGAAGCCGGGGGCGACCTCGACACCCTGCCCACCCCGGCACTCGGCGACGGCTACTACCCGCGACGGGCCCGGTTCTACGCCCCGTACGGCACCAGCATGGGCACCGCCGCCGAACTGATGGACACCCGCCTGACCGCCGCGCTCGCGCCCGCCGCCCTCACCACAGGGCGCCAGGAGGACCTTCTCGTCCTCGCCACAGAGCTGATCGCCGAGGAGGCCCTGCGCTACTTCGACCACCGCCTCGTCGAGCTCAACCTCCCGGACATCCCCGAGAACCAGCAGAACCGGCTCAAGGACGCGGCGTACCGGGTAGCCGGCGCCCGGTCGCTCGGCCAGGTCTACAACCTCGTATGGCAGGCGACCAGAGCCGCGGCGGAGGGGGCGCAGAAGCACCCCCGGGCGCCGCGGGCCAACATGACGACGCACGCGCTGAACCGGTTCGAGTCCTTGGCCCAGCGGGCCTGCGAGGAGTCCGACTGGACCCCCAAGCCGTTCAGCGAGATCGCCGGCCTGGGACTGGCCGCCATGACCCGCGTTCTCTTCTACGGCGTTCTGGACCAGCCGCCCCTCACCACCTCGCTGACCGACGTGTCCGCCGCCCTCCCACCGGCCGCGCGCGGAACCGCGCCATGCCCCGAAGGCATCGACGGCAGCCTCGCCCTCCTGCACAGCCACCCCGACGCGTGGGAACCGGAGGAGACCGGCGAACTCCTGCGAGGCTTGATCGAGCTCTGCGAGGAGGACCCCGACTGGCACGTCGACAGCGAGGTGATCCGGCGCGGCGCGGCCCAGCTGCTGGGACTCCACGACCGGCTCGCTCCCGTCCTCGGCCCCCGGCACGCCACCCTGGCCGCCCTCGCCGCGGCATCACTGCTGGACGGCCGAGTGGTCGTCCAGGGCGAGAGCGTGGCCTGCGGCCCTTGGATCGCCGAGCATTTCGTACGCCATCTCACCAAGGATCTACTAATCCAGCAGTAATGAGTAGATCGGTAGTAGATGCCGGAGGGCGGGCCGGCTACGGAAAAGACATCAGCCACCCCATCTACTAATCTGGGAGAAAATAGTAGGTGACTGGTAGATCGCATCCAGCGCTAGTAGGCAGGCGGATCCCATGAAGCGTCCCGCTCCCCCGCCCGACGTCAACCACGTCTGGCAGCGACTCTCGACGTACGACTCCGCCAAGATGCGACTGATCCTCCCGACGAGCCCCGGCGACGGCCCCGCCGACCCCTACCTGCCCTGGGACCGGGTCCGCTTCAAGACGCCCCCGGACGGGCTGACCCTCGAAGAGTGGTGGGCCAAGATCAAGCTCGCCCGGCAGGGCATGCTCCGCCAGCTTCCCCTCACCGACATCGACGGCCGGCCCTTCGCCTACGCGCTCCCGGACATCGTTCTCAAGGCACTGGAGGACGTCACCCGTGATGCCAGCGGCAAGATCGCGGCCAGCGCCCCGTCCGTGAACCCCGCGAGCCGGGACGAGTACCTGATCAGTTCCCTCATCGAGGAGGCGATCAACTCCAGCCAGCTGGAAGGCGCTTCGACCACCCGCCGCGTCGCCAAAGAGATGCTTCGCGCCGGCCGCAGCCCGCGCACCCGCGACGAGCGCATGATCGTCAACAACTACGCGGCGATGCGGATGATCGGAGACCTGCGCCGCGAGAGGCTGACTCCCGACCTCGTCCGCGAGATCCACCGTGTGGTGACGGAGGGGACACTGGACAACCCGGACTCCGCGGGGCGCTTCCAGCTGCCTCACGAAGAACGCATCGGAGTATTCGCCGACACCGGCCTCTCGCTGCACACCCCGCCGCCCGCCGAGCAACTGCCCGAGCGTATGGAACGGCTGTGCGCGTTCGCCAACGGAGAGCTCGACGACACCTTCGTGCCGCCGGTCCTGCGCGCCATCACCCTGCACTTCATGCTCGGCTACGACCACCCCTTCGAGGACGGCAACGGCCGCACGGCCCGCGCCCTCTTCTACTGGTCGATGCTGAACCAGGGGTACTGGCTCACCGAGTTCGTGGCGATCTCCCCAATCCTCAAACAGGCACCTGCCCGGTACGCACGCGCCTACCTCTACACCGAGGACGACGCGGGAGACCTGACGTACTTCCACATCCACCAACTCGACGTTCTGCGGCGGTCCATCACCCGCCTTCACGAGTACCTGGCCCGCAAGTCCCAGGAGACCCGCGACCTCCAACACCGCCTGACCGACCCTGCGATGGCGTTCAATCACCGGCAGAGCGCACTGCTCAGTCACGTACTCAAGCACCCGGACGCGGACGTGACCGCCCAGTCCCACAGGACGTCCCACAACGTGGTGTACGAGACCGCGCGCCGCGACCTGACCGACCTGGAGGAGCGAGGGCTGCTCATCAAGCACCGCATGGGCAAGGCCTTCGTCTGGCACGCCGTACCCGACCTGGAACAGCGGCTGCGCGGACCCGGCTGAGGCGCTCCGCGGCGCGTGCCTCAGCCGTACACGTGCCGCACGGTGAACGAAGTGACGGCCTCCATGCGCGTAACCCGCCCGTGCCGCACCAGATCCCCCCGGACGAACACCTCGTGGTTCTCGCTGTGCGCGAAACCCGCCTTGGCGTAGTCCTCGGCACCCAACTGCATGCGTACTCGCCGAGTGGTCGACTCGAAGTCCTCCGTCACGTACCCCTGCACCGTGGCCTCGCCAGGGCCCTCCCCCCGCTCGCGATGGAGCCGGACCACCGTCCCGCGGAGCACGACGTCGGACTGTCCCAGACGATCGCGCAGGTCCCTGGCCCCTTCGATCAGAACCGGCAGCAACTCGCGACCGATGGCCACCGGTGGAGTGCGCTGATCCATCGGCAGTTCGGCCGTCCAGTCGAAGCTCAGCTCGTACGGCCGCGTATCGTCCCCACCGATCCGGGCCAGCGCCTCGCAGAGATTCGCCGTCAGGGCACCGGCGCCCGCATACCGGGAGAAGGCCTCCAGTGAATCCTGCCGCAACGACGTCTCCGCGGCCCGCTGTGCGGAGAACACTCCCGCGTAGAGCCTCCTGGAGACGCGACGCGCGAAGGGCTCGGAGGCGCTGCCGTCTCCGGTGTCGTCGAAGGGCAGTGGCTCCTGGGCGGGTTGCCCCTGCGTCACCTCCGGAATCGGCGTGTGCGCGGCGATCACGTAACTGCCCACCCGCGTCTGGTCCAGCCTCACCGACGCCACGAAGTCCTTCACCCGCTGCGGCTTCTGCGCCGGCTGAACCGGCCGCGGCTCGGGCGCGTACTCGGCCGCGGCGGCAGCGGTCATCAACTCCTTCAGGCCGGACAGCGCCGGCACCAGTTCCACCAACGGCGCCGTGCCCGGTGGCCCGTCGGGAAGCAGGCGCAGATACTGCCAGTCGGCGGGTGGCAGCGTCATCTCGCGCAGCACGTCGGCCGGGACGCGCCCTTCGACCATGGAAAGAGTCGCAAGCAAGTCAGCGACCCGGTCCGCGTAGTCTCGCGGCCCCCGGTCGAGCGGGACCATCACCTCGTAGTCCGGCTCCGCGTCCGGACCGGCCTCCTGCGCGACGAGTCCCCACAACTCGCCCCGACCGTACCCGCGCATCGCGGACCAGCCACGGCCCCGCAGGTAGCGCAACAGATGGCGCGGAGTGAGCTCGGCGGCGCGGTCGAACTCCGCGTCGGAGATGACGGTCACGACTCCCCCAACTGGTCACGGAACGCCGGATCGAAGAGTTCGCGCAACGACGCGATGGTCAGCAGCTGGTCCTTCGGGACATGGACCGTGTCCAGCTGGCCCTTGTACTCGATCTCCAGCGGCTCCCGGTCGTGGAAACAGGCCCAGTACGCGCCGTACCGCAGCAGCATGCCGCCATCATCGATGCGCGTCCACTCCTCGACGTCCCTCGGCACGACGACGAGGAACAGGAACCGGGGGTCGTACCAGTCGCGGCCCGCCAGAAGATTGAGGTTGTGCCGCTCCAGGCGATAGCTCCAGGCCGGGGCATCGGCTGCCAGGGCCTGCTCCGACGGAGCCCAGCACTTGACCTGTACGACGATGCGAGGCTGCTTGTATCGACCGTCCCGCCCCGGAAACGTGATCTCCCAGTCCACACCGCGCCGGTCACGATGCGCCTTCTCCGCGATGTCGAGATCGGCGGCGACCGCCAGAGTCCGGATAAACGTCTCGCCGAAGTCGCCCTGGTGGTTCCGGTCACCCAACTCCCACGGCTCCACCGTGCCGTAGGGGCGCACCTGTTGCGGCACCCCGTCCACCCGCGGGTGCTCCCGCCCGGACTGCGAACCGGCCCCCGCCCCTGCGAGCGGCACCCCGTAAGTCCCGGACCGCGGCGATAACGCGCGCCCCTCACCCCGCTCGCCTTGAGCCGACGGCTCCCGCATCGATCGCTTCCCCCGCATCTCCCTGCATGTGACCGGCGACACAGGGTAGCGAGAATGCCTGCGGCATGAAACCGGTAGTCCACATTCCGGCCTCCATTCACGGCCCTTGGAGCGTGCGCACACGCACCAAGGGCCAAAGCTCCTGCCCTGTGTCAGTGGGCCGCCTTATCGTGTGCATCGTGAGCCCGAACGAGAGCACGCCCCAGCCCACGGACAGTGCGGACAGCTCCCACGCCGCGCAGATCCTCGACATGCCGACCGGACAGCAACTGCGCGACGAGCTCGCCCAGTTGGTGGTCACGGATCTCCTCGGCCCCATCGGCGGCGACGACGAGGAGCTCACCGGCAGCCCGGTCGACCACTACATCATCGGTCGGCTGGCCCCGGGAGGCGCCACACACGAGGGGCGCGTCCGCCTGACGGGCATGCCCGTCGATCCCGCCACGGCGGACGAGGCGGCCCTTGCCGCGGTGCCCGCCCCCGAAGAGGGCGACCCCGACCCCGACGGGCCGAACGTGCCCAGCCTCCAGCCCTCGTCACTCGGACTCACCGTGCGACTCGACGGGCAGGTCGACACCCTGTACGTCGCCTGCGACTGGGCTCACTACGAGGTGGGGCACTCCAAGGACCCCGAGCATTCCGGCGGCAGCGTCCAGCACCGGATCCACCATGCTCCCGAGCCGGTGATGATCAAGCTCCTGGAGGACGGGCTGATCGAACCCCGCCAAGTCCTGCCCACCGAGTTCCCCGGCATCGTCGTACGGGGACGGGCCCGTCGGCACCAAGGCGACTGGCTGGTCTCCCTGTTCCTCGTCAATGGGCAGGAGGACAGGGGCGGCGCCGGCGCCTGGATGTTCCAGGTCGGGATGTCCGTCAGCGGCGAGCCGAACACCGCCCCGTTCCTGCCCCGGACCGCTCCGCACGGCACGGGGGCGGATCCCGACGAGCGCCGGGAACGCCGCGCGCTCGCCATGACGCACCGCTTCCACCCCGAGTTCGCCGTCGGACATGGCACCGGAGTCCACGCCGAGGCGAGCGAGGCGGACGCACTCCGCGCGGTCCGCGTCACCACGACGGCCGCTCCCACGTACGAGATCCCGCACACCGACGTGCCCGACCCGAGTCAGGAGGACGACGCGGACCTCGTCGAACTCCGAGACCTCGTCCTGGACATGAAGGCCCTGGCCGGACTTGCCGCGGACGACCTCCGCACGGCCCTGCTCCCACTCGTCGACGGCTACCGCGCATGGATCGAGCGCACCGGCGAGGCCTCGTCCGACCCCGCCGCCCGACTGGACGCCTTCCAGCAGGAAGCCCGCCAGAACCTGACCCAGGCCGACGCCACGGCAGACCGGATCGCCGCCGGCATCGATCTCCTGCGGGACGGGCCCGTCCTGGAGTCCTTCCGGTTTGCCAACGAGGCGATGTGGTATCAGCGCGTGCACACCCTCGCGGCGGCCGCCCGGCGCCATGACCCCGATCTGCCCCTTGAGCAGGCATTCGAAGACTTCGACAAGCCCAAGAACCGCAGTTGGCGCCCCTTCCAGCTCGCCTTCCTGCTGCTGAACCTTCCGTCCCTGGCCGACCCTGCCCACCCAGAGCGCTCCGACAGCGAGGACGCACTCACGGATCTGCTGTGGTTCCCCACCGGTGGCGGCAAAACCGAGGCCTATCTGGGCCTCACCGCCTTCACTCTGGCCATAAGGCGCCGACTGCCCGATCTGGGAGATCTGGACGCCGAACACGGCATGGCCGTGCTCATGCGGTACACCCTGCGGCTCCTCACCATCCAGCAGTTCCAACGCGCGACGGCGCTCATCTGTGCCTGCGAGCACATCCGCCGCGGCGACCCCGCCTTGTGGGGAGAAACCCCGTTCCGCATCGGCCTGTGGGTCGGCGGCGGGGTGACCCCCAACACGACAGAACAAGCAGGCGACTGGCTGAAGGAGCGCCGCAAGGGCAAAGGCCGTGGACGGCGGATGCGCACCGGTTCGCCGCACCAGCTCACGAGTTGCCCCTGGTGCGGCACCAAGCTGGACTCCGGTCGGGACATCACCGTCGACACCACGCTGCGCCGCACGTTCATCACATGCCCCGACCTATTCTCCTGCCCCTTCGGCGAAGGGCACTTCGGCGCACAGCCAGACGAGCGTGGCCTGCCCGTCCTGGTCGTCGACGAAGAGATCTACCGGTTCCCACCCGGCCTTGTCATCGCCACCGTGGACAAGTTCGCTCAACTCCCCTGGAAGGGCGAGACTCAGACACTCTTTGGCCAGGTCGCACGCCGCTGCACTCGCCACGGCTACGTCACGGCCGACGCCGTGGACAGCGAATGGGAGCGGCTCAGCCATCCGGCACATGGGAACCACCCTGCGGCTCGCACGGTCGACGCATCTCGCGTCCGTCCACCCGACCTGATCGTCCAGGACGAGCTCCATCTCATCTCCGGCCCACTCGGATCACTCACGGGCCTGTACGAGGCGGCGATCGACCGACTTGCCACCTGGGACATCGAACCGGGCCGGACCGTACGTCCCAAGGTCATCGCCTCCACCGCGACCGTCCGCCGCGCCGAGCGCCAGATCAACGACCTCTTCGCCCGCCGTACCGCCGTCTTCCCGCCCCCCGGCCTCACCGTGGACGACAACTTCTTCGCGCGCCGACGCCCCACAGACAGGAAACCGGGACGTCGCTATGTCGGCATCTGCGCACAAGGCGTCCGCACCAAATCGGTCGCGATCCGCGTGTACGTCGCCCAGCTCGCGGCCGCCCAACTCCTGCACAAGCGCTACGGACAGAGCCCGCTGACCGATCCGTACATGACACTCGTCGGCTACTTCAACAGCCTGCGCGACCTCGGCGGCATGCGGCGTCTCGTCGAGGACGACGTGTCCACTCGCCTGACCCGCGTCGACCGCCGCAACCTCGCCGTGCGCTTCCTGGGAGAGCCTGCCGAGCTCACGTCCCGTATGTCGTCCGACGCCATCCCGGACATCCTCGAAAAGCTCGAACTACCGCACACCGAGCGGAAGAAGGGAGACCCACGGCCCATCGATGTCCTCCTCGCCACGAACATGATCGCCGTAGGGGTAGACGTCTCCCGCCTCGGTGCCATGGTCGTCAACAACCAACCCAAGTCGACAGCCGAGTACATCCAGGCCACCAGCCGCGTCGGCCGCCAGGCACCTGGCCTGGTCTTCACCGTGCTCAACTGGGCCAGGCCCCGGGACCTGTCGCACTACGAGACGTTCGAGTCCTTCCACGCCACCCTCTACCAACACGTGGAGGCGCTCTCGGTCACCCCCTTCGCCCAACGGGCCGTGGACCGTGGCCTCACAGGAGTCCTCGCCACACTGGTCCGGGACCTCAAACAGGAGTACAACGCCAACCGAGGAGCCCAGTTCTTCGACACTCGGGGCGAACTGGCCGACCACGTCGTGCGCTACCTGCAGCGCCGGGCCGAGACCGTGACCGACGACCGCCGTGTCGGCCAGGACCTCGGCGCCCATCTCAACCAGCGGCTCGACTACTGGGAACGCCGCCGAAAGGCCCCCGGAGCCGTCCTCGGTTACCGAGCGCCCCGCCGCCAAGGAGATGTGACCCCGCTCCTGCGCGAACCTGACGGCTCCCGTTGGCAGCTCACCACCACCCCCACGTCCCTTCGTGAGGTCGAACCGCCCGTCCGCCTGATGTTCGTCGGCGACCTGAGCCAGGACCCCACCAGCGAACCGCCCTTCGTCCCCCGCGCCCAGCCCGACGCGTCGGACACGACCGACCAGGAGATGCCGTGACCGTGATGGAGAACGGGCCTTTGCGCGTGGGCGAGCTGCGGCCCAGCCAACTGCTGCACACCTACGGCGTCGGCTCGATCACCGACCTGCCGAACCTCTCCACGATGGTGCTCGGCCTCGACCACTGGGAGCTGGAAAAGGCCAGAACCCTGACGGAGGATCGACTGCTCGCTGCGGTCCGCCGCCGCCTCGGCCCCCAGGTGTCGGCCCTGCGCACCCCTCCGCATCTTCAAGAAACCACCGACCCCTTCGGCGAATGGTCCAGAGTGGGCGTCCCTGTGGCGCTCTTCCCCCGCTGGCTACGCTGCTCACGCGAGCAGTGCAACCAACTCGCCCCTGCTTCCTCCGGCCTCTTCGAACTGGAGGAGCACTACTTCCGTCCGGAGAACACGCGCTACGTCCACAACTGCTTCGGCACCGGACGGCGTCGGCCCACAGCTGTTCCGGCACGTTTCCTCGTCGCCTGCCCGGACGGCCACATGGACGACTTCCCTTGGCAGTACTTCGTCCACCGAGGAGCACCGGCCCCTGACTCCTGCAACACTCTGACGCTCGTCGAGCGCGGCACCACGGGCGAAGCCGCCAACGTCCTCGTCCAGTGCACCTGCAAGAACGTCAACGCACGCTCGATGGCGGAGGCCATGGGCCGCCGGGGCGAGCGCGAACTCCCCGCATGCCGTGGCCACCACCCCCACCTGGGCACCTTCGAGAAATGCGGTGAAGCCGTCCGCACCATCGCCCTCGGCGCCACCAACAGTTGGTTCGCTTCACAGCTGCGTGTCTTCAGCCTGCCCCGAGCTGACGAGCCCCTCGCACAAGCCGTGCGCGAACACTGGCGGGCCCTCCAGCTGCTGGCCGCTGTGCCGCCGGAGGCCGCGAAGATGCTGCTCCCCACCCAGGCTTGCTGGCCCGACCTGGAAGCCTACGGAGTGGAGGCCGTGTGGAAGGCAATCCTCGCCGAGGGAGAATCGTCCGCTGCGCCCACCGACGACTCGGACGACGACTTCGACCTCACCACGCCGGAATGGCAGGCTTTCACCGCCCACCATCGGTATGAGCTGCCCGATTTCACCACCCTGACAGAGCGTGTACCGGACAGCGCCCGGGC
The DNA here is from genome assembly GCF_044453445.1 of Streptomyces sp. NPDC051684. Classification (NCBI taxonomy): domain Bacteria; kingdom Bacillati; phylum Actinomycetota; class Actinomycetes; order Kitasatosporales; family Streptomycetaceae; genus Streptomyces; species Streptomyces sp. NPDC051684. The sequence continues at coordinate 384,696 of NZ_JBITCS010000001.1, forward strand.
CTGGCTGGACAAGGTGGTCCTGGTCAACCGGCTCCGCGAAGTCTCGGCGCTCACCGGCTTCACACGCATCGACGCCCCCGAGTGGCTTCCTCAAGACGACGACCCCTCCACTCAGCAGGCAGCTCCGCTCAGCAGGGAAGCGCCTGCCTGGGTCCCCTGCGCCGAGCTGCGCGGCGAAGGCGTCTTCCTCGCCTTCAAGGAAGACCGAGTCTCGGCTTGGGAAAAGCGTCCTGAGGTCACGGCACGCGAGAAGGAACTGAAGGACGCCCACCGCCGTTGGTGCCTCGCCCGCGGCATCGAGCCCCAGTGGCCCGGCATCCGCTACGTTCTCCTGCACACTTTTTCCCACACCCTCATCCGGCAATTCGCTCTGGAATGCGGCTACGGCGCCTCGGGCATAGCGGAACGCATCTACGCCCGTCCGGGCAAGAACCCGATGGCAGGCATCCTGCTCTACACGGCAGCGCCCGACAGCGAGGGCACCCTCGGTGGCCTCGTCTCCTTGGGGCGCAAGGAGCGCCTCGGTCCGATGATCTCCCAAGCTCTCTCGGAAGCCCGCCTCTGTAGCTCGGACCCCATGTGTTCGGAACACGATCCGCGAGTCCATGGCCGACTGCACGGAGCTGCGTGCCACGCCTGTCTGTTCGCCGCTGAGACATCGTGCGAACGCGGCAACCATTACCTGGACCGGGCACTGCTCGTGGAGACTTTGGCCGGGGACCGGGGCGCGTTTCTGTCGTGATCTCCTCTCTCCCAGGTGTGCTCGCACGCCTCGCTGGACGCTTGCCGGCCAGTCGGCTGGAGGCGTGGGCTCGCATACTGGAGCAAGCCCACGGCCCGGACGACCAAATCCTTGACGCTCTTCACACCCGTCCCGCGGCCGGCCTGACCCATGAACTGGAAACTCTGGTGGCAGCCTGGCGCAACGACCAACCGGGTCTGGCAGGAAGAGCCATGGCGCTGGCTCTGCGCAGCGCGGCTGCCACCCACCACAGCGGACCGACACAACCGTCCCTGGAGCTGGTGGTCAGCGGCCCGACAAGCCCCTCCGTACCCACACGGCTGACCAGCACGGTGGTCATCGACGTCATAAATGCCGCACACGACTCGCTGCTCGTCTCCAGCTTCGCCGCGCTCGGAGTTGTCGACGTCGTGGCGGCGCTCCAGCAAGCAGCCGAGCGTCACGTCCGTATTGACCTCGTGCTGGAGGCCTCGACGTCGGCACCCACCGCCTTCCGACAGCTCCGTGGGGAATTCGTACGTCTATGGCAGCGCCCGACGGGCGTTGGCGTGGTCCACGCAAAAGCCCTTGCCGCGGACCGGCACACCGCCCTTCTCGGCAGCGCCAACCTCACCGATCGCGCCCTCGCCGCGAACATCGAAATGGGCCTGTTGGTCCGTGACTCGATCCTGGTCGGCCGTCTGGTCGACCACTTCAACTGGCTAACCGGCCCCGGGGACGCTCTCCGGCGCACCCCGCACTGACGCCCCCGGCGCATGCGAAAGGGCCCGTACGACCGAAGTCGTACGGGCCCTCTCAGGAGCTCTATGAGCTACCAGGCACCAAAGCCCAACAGGTAAGCGAGACTTACTTGTTGATCTTCGTGACCTGGCCGGCGCCCACGGTCCGGCCACCCTCACGGATGGCGAACTTCAGGCCCTCTTCCATGGCGACCGGCTGGATGAGCTGGACGGACATCTCGGTGTTGTCGCCCGGCATGACCATCTCGGTGCCCTCGGGGAGGGTCACAACGCCCGTCACGTCCGTCGTACGGAAGTAGAACTGCGGACGGTAGTTGTTGAAGAACGGCGTGTGGCGGCCACCCTCGTCCTTGGACAGGATGTAGGCCTGGGCCTCGAACTCGGTGTGCGGCGTGACCGAACCGGGCTTGATGATGACCTGGCCGCGCTCGACGTCCTCGCGCTTGATGCCACGGAGGAGGAGACCGACGTTCTCACCGGCCTGGCCCTCGTCGAGCAGCTTGCGGAACATCTCGATGCCGGTGACCGTGGTGGTGGTCTTCTCGGTCTTGATGCCGATGATGTCGACGGTCTCGTTGACCTTGAGGACACCACGCTCGATACGACCGGTGACGACCGTGCCACGACCGGTGATCGTGAAGACGTCCTCGATCGGCATCAGGAACGGCTTGTCGACGTCGCGCTCCGGGGCCGGGATGGCCTCGTCGACGGCGTGCATGAGCTTGAGGACGGAGTCGCCCCACTCCTTGTCGCCCTCGAGCGCCTTGAGCGCCGAGACCTTGACGACCGGAACGTCGTCGCCCGGGAACTCGTACTCGGAGAGGAGCTCACGGACCTCGAGCTCGACGAGCTCCAGGATCTCCTCGTCGTCCACCATGTCGGCCTTGTTCAGGGCGACGACGATGTACGGAACGCCGACCTGGCGGGCCAGGAGCACGTGCTCCTTGGTCTGCGGCATCGGGCCGTCGGTGGCGGCGACCACGAGGATGGCGCCGTCCATCTGCGCGGCACCCGTGATCATGTTCTTGATGTAGTCCGCGTGACCGGGGCAGTCGACGTGGGCGTAGTGACGCGCCTCGGTCTGGTACTCGACGTGCGCGATGGAGATCGTGATACCGCGCTGGCGCTCCTCAGGAGCCTTGTCGATCTGGTCGAAGGCCGAGGCCTCGTTCAGGTCGGGGTACGCGTCGTGCAGCACCTTGGTAATGGCGGCCGTGAGGGTCGTCTTACCGTGGTCAATGTGACCGATGGTGCCGATGTTGACGTGCGGCTTAGTCCGCTCGAACTTCGCCTTCGCCACTGGGTCCTCCTGTGGAGTGGTTCTGTACGCCTTGCTTCATCGGCGCCAGGTGATCTTTGCTGGAAAGCCGGGTTCCCGGGGCAATTCGCGGCTGTTGCCGCGAATTGCCCCAAGAGCTCCGGAGTCAAGCCTAAAGCGTGAACTCTAGTGAGTTACTCGCCCTTGGCCTTCGCGATGATCTCCTCGGCGACGTTCCGCGGAACCTCGGCGTAGGAGTCGAACTGCATCGAGTAGCTCGCGCGACCCGACGTCTTGCTGCGGAGGTCGCCGACGTAGCCGAACATCTCCGAGAGCGGGACCAGGCCCTTGACGAGGCGGGCGCCCATCCGCTCCTCCATGGCCTGAACCTGGCCACGGCGGGAGTTGATGTCACCGATGACCTCGCCCATGTAGTCCTCGGGCGTGGTGACCTCGACGGCCATCATCGGCTCGAGGAGCACGGGACCGGCCTTGCGCGCGGCCTCCTTGAACGCCTGCGAACCGGCGATCTTGAAGGCGAGCTCGGAGGAGTCGACCTCGTGGAAGGCACCGTCGAGCAGCGTGATGCGGACACCGGTCATCTCGTAACCGGCGAGGATGCCGAACTGCATGGCCTCCTGGCAGCCGGCGTCGACCGAAGGGATGTACTCCTTCGGGATACGACCACCGGTGACCTTGTTCACGAACTCGTAGCTCGCGTCGCCACCCTCGATCGGCTCGATCGAGATCTGCACCTTGGCGAACTGGCCGGTACCACCAGTCTGCTTCTTGTGCGTGAAGTCGACCTTCTCGACCGTCTTGCGGATGGTCTCGCGGTACGCGACCTGCGGCTTGCCGACGTTGGCCTCGACCTTGAACTCCCGCTTCATGCGGTCGACAAGGACGTCGAGGTGGAGCTCACCCATACCACCGATGATGGTCTGGCCGGTCTCCTCGTCCGAGTGCACCTGGAAGGAGGGGTCCTCCTCCGCGAGACGCTGGATGGCGACACCCAGCTTCTCCTGGTCACCCTTGGACTTGGGCTCGATGGCGACCTGAATGACCGGCGCCGGGAAGTCCATGGACTCCAGGATGACCGGGTTCTTGTCGTCGGACAGCGTCTCACCGGTGGTGGTCTGCTTCAGGCCCATGACGGCGACGATGTCACCGGCGCCCACCGACGCGATCTCCTCACGCTTGTTCGCGTGCATGCGGTAGATCTTGCCGATGCGCTCCTTCTTGCCCTTGACGGAGTTCAGCACCGCGGTGCCGGCCTCCAGGCGACCCGAGTAAACCCGGATGAAGGTGAGCTTGCCCAGGTGCGGGTCGCTCGCGATCTTGAACGCGAGGGCCGCGAGCGGCTCGTCCTCGGACGGCTTGCGCGCGATGACCTTCTCCGGGTCCTTCACGTCGTGACCCTCGATGGAGTCGACGTCAAGGGGGGTCGGCAGGTAGCGCACGACCGCGTCGAGCAGGGGCTGAACGCCCTTGTTCTTGAACGCGGTACCGCAGAACACCGGGGTGACCGTGGTGTCGGCGGACTTGCCGGACGCGATGGTGATGCGACGGATCGCGGCGTACAGCTGCTCCTCGGTGGGCTCGGTGCCCTCCAGGTACAGCTCCATCATGTCCTCGTCGTTCTCCGCGACGGCCTCAAGGAGCTTGCCGCGGTACTCGTCCGCAGCCTCCTTGTGCGTGTCGGGGATCTCGACGGTGTCGTAGGCCTCGCCCTTGGCGGCCTCGGCCGACCAGACGTACGCCTTCATCGTGACGAGGTCGACGACACCCTGGAAGTCGGCCTCGGCCCCGATGGGGAGCTGCATGACGAGCGGCTGGGCGCCCAGGCGGTCCGAGATCATGTCCACGCAGCGGTGGAACTCGGCGCCGGTACGGTCCAGCTTGTTGACGAAGCAGATGCGCGGCACGCCGTAACGGTCGGCCTGACGCCACACCGTCTCGGACTGCGGCTCGACACCGGCGACACCGTCGAACACCGTCACGGCACCATCGAGCACACGCAGGGAGCGCTCCACCTCAACGGTGAAGTCGACGTGCCCCGGGGTGTCGATGATGTTGATCGTGTAGTCGTTGTCCTCGAGCGGCCAGTGGCAGGTGGTGGCAGCGGACGTGATCGTGATGCCACGCTCCTGCTCCTGCTCCATCCAGTCCATCGTGGCGGCGCCGTCGTGGACCTCACCGATCTTGTACGAAACGCCGGTGTAGAACAGGATCCGCTCGGTGGTGGTCGTCTTGCCCGCGTCGATGTGGGCCATGATGCCAATGTTGCGCACCTTGGCCAGGTCAAGCGAAGTGGTAGCCATAAGGCTTCAGTCTTCTCTCGGTCTCGATGTGGGTTGCGACTACCAGCGGTAGTGCGCGAAGGCCTTGTTGGACTCGGCCATCTTGTGCGTGTCCTCGCGCTTCTTGACGGCAGCACCGAGGCCGTTGGAGGCGTCGAGCAGCTCGTTCGTCAGACGCTCGGTCATCGTCTTCTCGCGGCGAGCGCGGGAGTAGCCGACGAGCCAGCGGAGCGCGAGGGTGTTGGCGCGGCCGGGCTTGACCTCAACCGGAACCTGGTAGGTCGCGCCACCGACACGGCGGGACTTGACCTCGAGGGTCGGCTTGATGTTCTCAAGCGCGCGCTTCAGCGTGATGACCGGGTCGTTGCTGGTCTTCTCACGCAGGCCCTCCATGGCGCCGTACACAATGCGCTCAGCGGTGGAGCGCTTGCCGTTCAGCAGCACCTTGTTGATGAGGGAGGTCACCAGAGGAGAACCGTAGACCGGGTCGATGATGACCGGGCGCTTCGGGGCGGGGCCCTTACGAGGCATTCTTACTTCTCCTTCTTGGCGCCGTAGCGGCTGCGGGCCTGCTTGCGGTTCTTGACACCCTGAGTGTCAAGCGAGCCGCGGATGATCTTGTAACGAACACCGGGCAGGTCCTTCACACGGCCGCCGCGCACGAGCACGATGGAGTGCTCCTGCAGGTTGTGTCCCTCACCCGGAATGTAGGCCGTGACCTCGATACCGCTGGTCAGACGCACACGCGCGACCTTACGGAGGGCCGAGTTCGGCTTCTTCGGGGTGGTCGTGAACACACGCGTGCAGACGCCACGGCGCTGGGGCGAACCCTCGAGTGCGGGCGTCTTGTTCTTCTCGACCTTGTCCTGCCGGCCCTTCCGGACCAGCTGCTGGATCGTAGGCACTACTTCTCCGGTTTCTGTGTGCCGAGTAGTAAAGCTAACCTGGAACGTTTCCCGACCCACGCGGTCGGGTGTGTCGAATACTGCAGACCCCCGCCGAAGGCGGGAAGGCGGCAGATTGCGGTGGCCATGATCGAACTCGCCGTGCGGCTGTTGACACGCACACGAGCCCAGGCACACCCCAGGCACAAGGTCTGAGCGTACCTATCTCATACGCTGTGGTCAAAACAAATACCCCGGAGCCAGGACACGCCGGGCGCCTCGCTAGCCGTTACTGACCCCCGCGACGACCATCCCGACGATGAGCAGGGTCCAGAACGCCACCGCGAGCCACCCGATCACCAGCCCCGCGACCGCCATCCCGTCGCCGGTCTCGCCCCGCTCCCGGATCTCCTTGCGGGCCATGTGACCGAGGATGACCGCGGGAATCGCCGAGGCCCCCGCGCTGAAGAACGTGCCGACACCGCAGACCAGGGCGCCGATCGCCTTCCCGTTCGTGGCGGGCGGCGGCGGCAGGAACGTCCGCGGCACGCCCATCATCGGCTGCTGCTGCGGCGCCGGCCCCTGCGGCAGATCGGCGACCAGCATGGTCAGCTCCCCCACCGTGCGCGCCTGGTAGGCCCGCTCGATCCGCCGCTCGTACTCGCTCTGCTGCAGCCGCCCCTCGGCGAACCCGGCGCGCAGCACATCGACGGCGCGCTCCCGGTCCGCATGCGCGGCCAGCATCGACGGCTGATGACCCTGCTGGCCCGGCCACGGGACCGGCTGCCACGACGGATTCGACACGAGACCACTCCCCCGGACGCCTCTGCACAAGCCTGCTGCCCTCAATAATGCTTCAACGCCGATTATCCGCCACCGGTTCCCAGGTCGCTCCCACTACGGCTGATTGTTGCCAGTCTCCGCGCGCCGGGCCTCAAGTACGTTGACTGGTTGCGAATCCAACATGGTGATCACGGGGGCGGTGGATGTCGGCGGGGCGTACGCGCGCATGGGACGACGACGGTTTCGATGACGGCGTGCCGTTCCTGGCACGGCTGGAGAAGGGGGACCGCGCGGCTCTGCTGGAGGCAGGGCGCCTCATGCGCTATCCGGCGCGCAGCGTGCTCATGCACCAGGAAGAGCCGTCCACCCACGTTCTGCTCCTGCTGCACGGCTGGACCAAGGTCACGGCCATCGCGGCGAACGGCTACGAAGCGCTCCTGGCGCTGCGCGGCCCCGGAGACATCATCGGCGAGGGCGCGGCCCTCAGTGGTCGGCATCGCTCGGCGACGGTATCCACCTTGGAGCCTGTCGAGGCCGTGGTACTGGACAAGGCGCGCTTCACCGCTTTCCTCGGCGGCAACCCGCAGGTCGCGCTCCGTCTGCTGAGCCTGACCACCGACCGGCAGCGCGCGACCGACCGACGTCGGCTGGAATGGGCGGCTCTGACGGTGCGCGAACGGCTGGCCGTACTCCTTCTGGAACTCGTCCGCACACACGGCCACCGCACCACCGACGGCATCGAGCTCACGGTCCGGCTCAGTCAGCAGGAGTTCGCGGGCTCCGTCGGTTCCTCCCGCGAAGCGGTGGCCCGGCTCCTGAAGGAATTACGGGACAAACGCGTGGTGGTCACGGAGCGCCGCCGCATCGTCGTTCTGCGGCCGGAGGTGTTGCGCCGCATCGTCGGCGAGCAGCACGCCTGACCTTCCCTTCCACTCTGTGCACGTGGTCACAGTTCGTCCGTGTCATCGGTCCTCGGCCGCATCGCCCCGCCGCGCCATCGTGCTGCCTACACGACGGCGACCGGCGAGAGGCAGACCATGACCGACCCCATGCACCGCACCATCCTGCTCTTCGACATCGAACAGTTCGGCACCCGGGACGACGTGGAGCAGGGGATCCTGCGGAGGCTCCTGTACGAGGTCGTGGACTCCACGCTGCTCGCTGCCGGCATCCACGAGTCCGCCCGTCTGCGGGCCGACCGTGGCGACTCCGTCATGGAGCTGGTGGACGCACAGGCCTCGGTGCCGTCCATGGTGAAGATGCTGCTGACCGAGACACCCGCCCTGCTGCACAGCAAGAACCGGTTGATGGCGGCGAGCGCGCAGATGCGCCTGCGCATCGTCGTCTCCGCCGGGTACGTCGCCATCGACGACCTGGACGGCTGGGTGGGTTCGGACCTCAACCACGCCGTGCGGCTGCTGAACTCGGACCCGCTGCGCGCCGCACTCAAACAGAACGAGGACGCGAGTGTCCTGTGCGTGTCCGACGGCATCTACCAGGGCGTGGTACGGCACGGACCGCTGGGCGTACGGCCGGACGACTTCCACCGCATCACAGTGGAGACGAAGGAGGGGCCGACGGTGGCCTGGCTGCACGGGCAGCCGGGTACATCCGAGGACACCGCCGTCTCCAGCGCCGCGTCCCCTGTACCCGACCCCCCGCACGGCCAGACGCTGATCGGCGGCAATCAGTACGGGCAGGCGGGCGGCACCAACCACGGCAACATGACCTTCACGTTCGGCGACCGCGAACGGGGCGAGTCCCGGTGAGCCCGGCCGAGACGACCGCCGCGGCGGACAACGCGCAGGATGGCGAGCAGAAGCAGCAGGAAGAATCGGCGGAGTCCCCGGAACAGCAGCGCCAGAAGGCATGGGCCGCGCGCCAGGCACTCATCACGCACGGCCCCGACTTCATCTCCACCCTGGTCGGCGGAGATCAGTTCGGCCAAAGCGGCGGCGTGCACGTCGGAGACACGATCCTCCACATCGGCGGCCGCTCGGATGTCCAGGCCCCGCGTCAGCGATCGGGACCGATCCCGCAGGCACACGTCGTGGAACTGGCCGACGTCTTCCGCGAGCCCCCTGCCTTCCGCAAGGCCCTGGCCCGCCTACGGACCGACCGGGTCGTCCTCCTCGTCGGCGGACGGGAAACGGGCCGTCGTGCCGCCGCCGTGATGCTGCTGCACCAGCTGGGCGTCGCCGGGTTGCGCTCCCTCGCGCCGGGCATCGCCTTCGCTGCGCTGCCCGAGCACGTGGAGGCAGCAGGCGGATACGTCGCACGCGACCTGACTGTCAGCAGGAACCGCCCGCTGCACGAAACCCATCTCCATGCCTTGCGGGAGCAACTGGAGCGCACGGACGCGTACCTGGTGGTCACGGTGGACCCCTCCGCGGCCCTGAACGGCGTCCCGTGCGAACGCTGGGAGCCGCCGGGCGCCGAGGACATCCTGCACGCGCATGTCGTCCCGGCCATCGGCCCGGCCGGCTGGGACACGGTGTGCGGACGCCCGCCGGTCCGGGAGTTCCTCGCTCGTCGGCCCTCTCCGGGCGAGATCAAGCAGTTCGCACAGCATCTCGTCGCTCTGCACCGCGGTGAAACGGACGAGGAGCAGCTCGCGGCGTTCGGGGAGCAGGCACTGGCCGAGCGGGTCTCCCGATGGCTCACCGAGGAGAAGCCGATTCTGCGCGACAAGGCGTTCCTCGTCTCCATAGCCGTCTTCGACAAGGCGCCGTACGCGGTCACCGCCGAGCTGAGCGACGACCTGTTCGTCCTGCTGCACGCGATCGAGGAGCCCCGTGTGGCACCGTGCATCCCCGTCTTCGGAAGCCCTCGGGAGGAACGCATCCGCCTGGCAGAGGCGGTGGGTTCCGTGACCACGGTGGTCACCGAGTGGGGCCCGCTCCAAGGCCAGTTCGTCGCCGAGTTCCGCGACAAGGACACGGCGAACACCCTGCTGACACAGGTCTGGAATCTCCACCCCTCCGCCCGCCCCGCCCTCGCGGAGTGGATCCGGCATCTCGCCCAGGACCGCCGCCCGCTGGTGCGGACCCGAGCGGCCTCCGCGGCCGCGCAGCTCGCGACCGCCGACCTGACGGCCGTCATGGCCCACCTCGTCGAGCCGTGGGCCGACTCCAACGACGCCAACGCCTGGCTGACCGCGGCCAACGCCCTCACCATGGCCCAGTTGCTGGGCGTGCCGACCATCCCCCAGATCCTCCACGGCTGGTGCACCGGTGAGCGCAAGGGCCGGCGCTGGACTGCCATCCGCACGTACGGCCTGCTGGGGCCCCTGTATCACGAGGACGCTTTGAAAGCCCTTCTCGATGCCATTCACCAGCAGGTCTACGAGGACGGCGACCTGGCCGACACGGACGAGGAGGACACGAAGGAGGAGGCCAGCCAACTCGCCGACGCCCTGCAGCTGTTGCTCCTGGCGGTCGAGGGTCCCGTGTTGACCGCCCTGGCCGATCGTCTGGACGACAAGAAGGTCCGCGCCCACGCGGTGTTCGCCTTCCTCCGGGCCTGCGGGCAGACGACCGAGGGCAGCGACCGTCCTTTCGTCCTCGACTGGTACGCGCGCGCAACGGAATCCGGGGACGCCGCAGTCACCCACGCCCTCACCACGTTCTGGCGGGCTGTGTTGAACGACCGCGACCGCACAGCGCAAGCCCTGCATGTGCTGGGCAGCTGGGTGCTCATCGCCGACGACAAACCGTGGGCCGAGTCCGCGCTCGCCTCCCTCCTGCCCCGCCTGGTCGGCAACGACAACGACTACCGACGCATCAGCCACCTGCTGCGCACGGTGCGCAACTCCGATGGCGAACGCTCCCCCGCGGGCCTCCGCCTGGAAGCAAGCCTCACCGCGGCGTGACGTTCACGCCCCTTCCCCTGTCGAGGATCCCGACGCGCCCAGGAGGCCCGTCATGACCAGCACCCCGCCGGAAGAACTCCACTGGCTGCACCAGGAACGGCAGCACCCGGACACTCACGACGAAGCCGATGCCGACCCCGTACAGCGGGTCTGGCAGCTGCCGCTGTTCCGCCTCGGCAGTCGCCGATTCATCGGCCAGGCCGACCACGCCCTCGTCTTCATCACCCGCAAAGGCACCTACGAGACGTTCCGTCCGCCCGCGCGCCCCTTCAGCGTGCGGCGCTATGTGGCTCTGTACGAGGTGAACACCGACCCTCACGCTTTCCAGTTGCGCGTTCCGCTGCCCAGCCAGGTCGACAGCTTCGAGTTCGAGGTCACCGCCGACATCACTTGGCGGGTCTTGGATCCAGAGGCATTCGTGCGGAGCCAGGAGCGCGACGTACCCGGTTTCGTGACTCGCCGACTGCTGCCCCGCATGCAGACCGTCAGCCGCGACCACCCCGTGGAGGCGAGTGCCGAGGCGGAGCGCGCCATGCAGCGCGTGGTGGACGAAGCCTCCCCGGTCGGACAGGCACAAGGCCTGGACGTCACCTGCACCGTGCGGCTCCGCCGCGACGCCGACGCACGCTCCCACCAGGCCCGCCTGCGCACGGCCCGGCACGAGGCGGAGGCCGCGGGGCCCGAGCACGAGGCTGCCCTGCTGCGTGAGAAGTACGAAGCAGAACGCCAGGCCGAGAAGATCAAGTTCTACGAGAACCAGTTGGCGCAAGGAGGCACCACCGCACTTGCTCTGCACCTCGTGGCCCACCCCGACGAGACGGGATCCGTCCTGAACCACTTGAAGGACGAGCAGCGTGAGGTCGTCACCCACCAGCTCCATCTGATCGACCATGTCCTGAACAGCGAGAAGCTGGAGAGCTTCGAGCTCGAGGAGCCCCGCCGCCTGATCATCGAGCGGATGACGACGATCCTGCGCGGTGCTGCGGACCCCACCGACGACGAACCACCGCCGTCCCCCGGGCTGTCGGACGGGTCCGCTCCCGCAGGCCTGCCGGCCCCTCGCCTGCGCAAGGAACAGGAGCCCGGCGAATGACCCCTGCTCCCGCCCCTGAGGACCCACGGCTGCAGGCAGGCGTCCAGCTCCTGACCGACCTGCGCGCCGAGATCGCCCGGGCCGACACCAAGGCGGCGGTCCTGGTCGGAGCGCTCGGCATCGCGGCCGGAGGCATGAGCACACTGCTGACCGACCATCCGTGGACACCCGGTGCGCTGGGGCCGTCGGCCACCCTGTTGCGGTGGTCGGGAGCAATCATGCTCGTCGCCGCGCTTCTCTGTCTGCTCCTGGCCGTCATGCCGCGCTACGGCAAGAGCTGGTCACCGGGCCAGCCCCTGACCTACTTCGGCGACGTCCACCACGCGGTCCGGACGGCCCAACTCACCACCGCACTCGCGGACACCGGGCACGACCCCGCGCACGGCTTGCTGCTCTCCCTCGCGGAGACGAGCCGCATCGCCACCCGCAAGCACTTCTGGATCCGGGCCGGCGTGGCCGTCTTCGCCTGCGCGGCGGTCCTGCTCACCGGATCGCTGTTGTTCGCCTGAGCGGACGGCCTTGCCCTCGCCGGAGGCCACCGAAGGTCTGACGACCTGGACAACCTGGAGGAATCAGCCATGGACCTGCCGTACGAACCGACAGAACCCGAGAACCGCCCCCCGACCGGCACATCCGGTCCAAGGCCGCGCGAGGATCTCCCCCACCGCACCGGCCGCATCCACATCAGGGCACGTCAGCGTGGAGCCGACGCCGCCGCACTGGCCACCGTTGCACTCCACCTCCCGCACATGGCAGCGAGTCTGACCGTGGTCTTCGTGGCGTCGTACGCCGTCGATCAGCTCGGGGGGCCGCCCTGGTGGATACCACTCGGCTGCTGGGCAGTGAGCGGAGCACTCGTCTTCCACCGGCCCTTCGAGCGGCTGATCGCGCGCCGGCTCTTCGAGCTTCGTCATCCCACCCCGGACGAGGACCGGACTCTGCGGTCGGTCTGGCGTGAGGTGACCGCCCGAGCGGGTGTGGACGGCGGCGCCTACCAGTTGTGGGTCGAGGAGAGCCACATGGTCAACGCGGCCGCGGCCGCCGGGCACATCGTGGGCGTGACCAGCCATTCGCTCGCCGCTCTGCCGCCCGCCCAGCTGGCCGGCGTGCTGGCCCACGAGCTGGGCCACCACACCCGGGGGCATGCCTGGGCCACACTGCTCGTCTTCTGGTACGCGCTGCCCGGGCGCGCCACCTGGCAACTGCTGCGACTGCTGGCGTCCCGAGTCCACCGACTCTCCCCGGGCGCCACGGCAGCGGTCGTCGCTCTGGCGGCCGCCGTACTCATCACACTGACCACGGTCACGTACGGGCTCGTGTTCCTTCCGCTGGCCACTCCGTACCTGGCAGCGGCCCTGTCCCGGCGCGCGGAACTGCGGGCGGACGAACACGCGGCGAGCCTCGGGTTCGCGAGCCAGCTGATGGCCGTACTGCAGCGGGAGCACGCCGACGAGGCCGTCGCCGGGGCGGCGACCACGTCCGGAACCCGCTTCGAGAAGCAGGGCGTGATGACACGGCTCCTCGACTCGCACCCGGACATGCACACCCGGATCCATCACCTCCAGGCGTACCTGGAGAAAGGTCGCTGAACATGCCGAAGGGCGGCCACCCCGAGGGGTGACCGCCCTTCAACTCAAGCGACTCGCTTACTGGTTGTACGGACCGTAGTCGTAGTCCTCCAGCGGAACGGCCTGGCCGGAGCCGGTGCCGAACGGCGAGTAGTCGATGTCGTCGTAGCCGACGGCCGAGTACATCGCGGCCTTGGCCTCCTCGGTGGGCTCCACCCGGATGTTGCGGTAGCGGGACAGACCCGTACCGGCCGGGATGAGCTTACCGATGATGACGTTCTCCTTGAGGCCGATGAGGCTGTCGGACTTGGCGTTGATCGCCGCATCCGTCAGGACTCGGGTCGTCTCCTGGAAGGAGGCGGCCGACAGCCAGGACTCCGTCGCCAGCGAGGCCTTGGTGATACCCATCAGCTGCGGACGGCCGGAGGCGGGGTGACCGCCCTCGGTGACCACACGACGGTTCTCGCCCTCGAACTTCGAGCGCTCGACCAGCTCGCCGGGCAGCAGCTCGGCGTCGCCCGACTCGATGATCGTCACGCGGCGCAGCATCTGCCGGATGATGATCTCGATGTGCTTGTCGTGGATCGACACACCCTGCGAGTTGTAGACCTTCTGGACCTCGCCGACCAGGTGCACCTGAACCGCACGCTGGCCGAGGATGCGCAGCACGTCGTGCGGGTTGGTGGCACCCACGGTCAGCTTCTGGCCGACCTCGACGTGGTCGCCCTCGCCCACCAGGAGACGGGCACGCTTCGAGATCGGGAACGCCGTCTCGTCGCTGCCGTCGTCCGGGGTGACGACGAGCTTCTTGGTCTTCTCGGTCTCCTCGATGCGGACACGGCCCGCGGCCTCGGAGATCGGGGCGACACCCTTCGGCGTACGAGCCTCGAAGAGCTCGACGACACGGGGCAGACCCTGGGTGATGTCGTCACCTGCCACACCACCGGTGTGGAAGGTACGCATCGTCAGCTGGGTACCGGGCTCACCGATGGACTGGGCGGCGATGATGCCGACCGCCTCACCGATGTCGACCAGCTTGCCGGTGGCGAGCGAGCGGCCGTAGCAGAAGGCACAGGTGCCGACCGCGGACTCACAGGTGAGCACCGAGCGGGTCTTGACGATCTCGACGCCGTGGGCGACGAGGGCGTCGATGAGCACGTCACCCAGGTCGACGTTGGCCGGCGCGATGACCTTGCCGTCGACGACGATGTCCTCGGCGAGCATGCGGGCGTAGACGCTGGTCTCGACGTCCTCGGTCTTGCGCAGGACGCCGTCGGCGCCGCGCTCCGCGATCTGGAGCTTGAGGCCACGGTCGGTGCCGCAGTCCTCCTCGCGAATGATGACGTCCTGCGAGACGTCCACCAGACGACGGGTCAGGTAACCCGAGTCGGCGGTACGCAGGGCGGTGTCGGCGAGACCCTTACGAGCACCGTGAGTCGAGATGAAGTACTCGAGCACCGAGAGGCCTTCGCGGAACGAAGCCTTGATCGGGCGCGGGATCGTCTCGTTCTTGGCGTTCGACACCAGACCACGCATACCCGCGATCTGACGCATCTGCATCATGTTTCCTCGGGCACCCGAGTCAACCATCATGAAGATGGGGTTGGTCTTCGGGAAGTTCGCGTTCATCGCCTCGGAGACCTCGTTGGTCGCCTTGGTCCAGATCGCGATGAGCTCCTGAGTGCGCTCTTCCTTCGTGATGAGACCGCGCTCGTACTGCTTCTGGACCTTCTCGTCCTGAGCCTCGTACCCGGCGACGATCTCCTTCTTCGCCTCGGGAACGACGACGTCGGAGATGGCCACAGTGACACCCGAGCGGGTACCCCAGTAGAAGCCGGCCGCCTTCAGGTTGTCGAGCGTCGCCGCCACGATGACCTTGGGGTAGCGCTCCGCGAGGTCGTTGACGATCTCGCCGAGCTGCTTCTTGCCGACCGAGTAGTCGACGAACGGGTAGTCCTCGGGCAGCAGCTCGTTGAAGAGCGCGCGGCCCAGGGTCGTCCGCAGGCGGAAGGAGTCACCCGGCTGGTACTCGGGCTCACCCTCCTCGACGGGCGGCGGGGTCCAGCCGCGCGGCGGCATGGTGCCCACCGGGAAGCGGATGTCGACGGCCGACTGGAGCGCCAGCTCGCCGGCGTCGAACGCCATGGTCGCCTCGGCCGTGGAGCCGAACGCACGGCCCTCGCCCTTGACGTCACGGAGCTCACCGTCGGTGGTGAGGAAGAACAGACCGAGGACCATGTCCTGGGTCGGCATCGTCACCGGACGGCCGTCGGCGGGCTTGAGGATGTTGTTCGAGGACAGCATCAGGATGCGGGCCTCGGCCTGCGCCTCCGCGGACAGCGGCAGGTGCACGGCCATCTGGTCACCGTCGAAGTCCGCGTTGAACGCGGTGCAGACGAGCGGGTGGATCTGAATGGCCTTGCCCTCGACCAGCTGCGGCTCGAAGGCCTGGATGCCGAGGCGGTGCAGGGTGGGAGCACGGTTCAGCAGAACCGGGTGCTCGGCGATGACCTCTTCGAGGACGTCGTACACGACCGTGCGGCCGCGCTCCACCATGCGCTTGGCGCTCTTGATGTTCTGCGCGTGGTTCAGGTCGACCAGACGCTTCATCACGAACGGCTTGAAGAGCTCCAGCGCCATGGCCTTCGGCAGACCGCACTGGTGCAGCTTCAGCTGCGGACCGACGACGATCACGGAACGCGCGGAGTAGTCCACACGCTTACCGAGAAGGTTCTGACGGAAACGACCCTGCTTGCCCTTGAGCATGTCGCTCAGGGACTTCAGCGGGCGGTTACCCGGGCCGGTCACCGGGCGACCACGACGACCGTTGTCGAAGAGGGCGTCCACGGCCTCCTGGAGCATGCGCTTCTCGTTGTTCACGATGATCTCGGGCGCACCGAGGTCGAGAAGGCGCTTCAGGCGGTTGTTGCGGTTGATGACGCGGCGGTACAGGTCGTTCAGGTCGGAGGTCGCGAAGCGGCCACCGTCCAGCTGCACCATCGGACGCAGGTCCGGCGGGATGACCGGCACGCAGTCGAGCACCATGCCCTTGGGGCTGTTGCTGGTCTGCAGGAACGCGGAGACGACCTTGAGGCGCTTGAGCGCACGGGTCTTCTTCTGGCCCTTGCCGGTACGGATGATCTCGCGGAGACGCTCGGCCTCCTCCTCGAGGTCGAAGGTCTCGAGGCGCTTCTGCAGCGCCGCGGCACCCATCGAACCGTCGAAGTACGTGCCGAAGCGGTCACGGAGCTCGCGGTAGAGCAGCTCGTCGCCCTCGAGGTCCTGGACCTTGAGGTTCTTGAAGCGCGACCAGACCTCGTCCAGGCGGTCGATCTCGCGCTGCGCACGGTCGCGCAGCTGCTTCATCTCGCGCTCGGCACCCTCGCGCACCTTGCGGCGCACGTCGGCCTTGGCACCCTCGGCCTCGAGCTCGGCCAGGTCGGTCTCGAGCTTCTTGGCGCGGGCCTCCAGGTCGGAGTCGCGACGGTTCTCGATCTGCTGACGCTCGACCTGGACGTGCGCCTCGAGGGAGGGCAGGTCGCGGGTACGGCGCTCTTCGTCGACGAACGTGATCATGTACGCCGCGAAGTAGATGACCTTCTCGAGGTCCTTCGGGGCGAGGTCGAGCAGGTAGCCCAGACGCGACGGTACGCCCTTGAAGTACCAGATGTGGGTGACGGGAGCGGCGAGCTCGATGTGGCCCATCCGCTCACGGCGCACCTTGGCGCGCGTGACCTCGACGCCACAGCGCTCGCAGATGATGCCCTTGAAGCGGACACGCTTGTACTTGCCGCAGTAGCACTCCCAGTCCCGGGTCGGACCGAAGATCTTCTCGCAGAAGAGCCCGTCCTTTTCCGGCTTGAGGGTGCGGTAGTTGATGGTCTCGGGCTTCTTGACCTCGCCATGGCTCCACTGACGGATGTCGTCAGCGGTGGCCAGACCGATCCGGAGCTCATCGAAGAAGTTGACGTCGAGCACTATGCGTCAATCCCTCTCAGGGTTGTAAGTCTGTGGTCTGAAACGGGGGTCGAGGGGTGCCGGCCGGGGGCCTCTCGGTGAGAGGACCCCAGGCCGACGACTCCCGTCAGACCTCTTCGACGCTGCTCGGCTCGCGCCGCGACAGGTCGATGCCGAGCTCCTCCGCTGCGCGGAAGACGTCCTCGTCGGTGTCGCGCATCTCGATGGACATGCCGTCCGAGGACAGCACCTCCACGTTGAGGCACAGGGACTGCATTTCCTTGATGAGCACCTTGAAGGACTCGGGAATGCCGGGCTCGGGGATGTTCTCGCCCTTGACGATGGCCTCGTAGACCTTCACTCGGCCGGTGACATCGTCGGACTTGATCGTCAGCAGCTCCTGGAGGGCGTAAGCGGCGCCGTACGCCTCCAGCGCCCACACCTCCATCTCACCGAAGCGCTGACCACCGAACTGAGCCTTACCACCCAGCGGCTGCTGGGTGATCATCGAGTACGGACCGGTCGACCGGGCGTGCAGCTTGTCGTCGACCAGGTGGTGCAGCTTGAGGATGTACATGTACCCGACGGAGATCGGGTCCGGGAACGGCTCACCGGAGCGGCCGTCGAACAGCCGCGCCTTGCCGGACGGGAGGACCATGCGGTCGCCGTCGCGGTTCGGCCGGGCGTTCTCGAGCAGACCCGCGAGCTCGTCCTCACGCGCACCGTCGAAGACCGGGGTCGCGACGTTCGTACGCGGCTCGACCTGGTCGGCGCCGATCGACTGCAGGCTCTGGGCCCACTGGTCGCTCAGACCGGAGACGTCCCAGCCCTGGCTGGCGAGCCAGCCGAGGTGGATCTCCAGGACCTGTCCCGGGTTCATTCGGGACGGCACACCCAGCGGGTTGAGGATGATGTCGACCGGGGTGCCGTCCTCCAGGAACGGCATGTCCTCGATCGGGTTGATCTTCGAGATGACGCCCTTGTTGCCGTGCCGGCCGGCGAGCTTGTCACCATCGGTGATCTTGCGCTTCTGCGCCACGTAGACACGAACCAGCTGGTTCACGCCCGGCGGCAGCTCGTCGCCCTCTTCACGGTCGAAGACGCGGACGCCGATGACCTTGCCGATCTCACCGTGCGGCACCTTCAGGGAGGTGTCACGGACCTCGCGCGCCTTCTCACCGAAGATCGCGCGGAGCAGGCGCTCCTCCGGCGTCAGCTCGGTCTCACCCTTGGGCGTGACCTTGCCGACGAGGATGTCGCCGGCGACGACCTCGGCACCGATACGGATGATGCCGCGCTCGTCGAGGTCGGCGAGGACCTCCTCGGAGACGTTCGGGATGTCCCGGGTGATCTCCTCCGGGCCGAGCTTGGTGTCACGGGCGTCGACCTCGTGCTCCTCGATGTGGATCGAGGAGAGGACGTCGTCCTGCACGAGGCGCTGCGACAGGATGATCGCGTCCTCGTAGTTGTGACCCTCCCACGGCATGAACGCCACGAGCAGGTTCTTGCCGAGGGCCATCTCGCCCTCTTCGGTCGCGGGACCGTCGGCCAGCACCTGGCCGGTGATGATCCGCGCGCCCTCGTCCACGACGACCTTCTGGTTGACAGAAGTGCCCTGGTTCGAGCGGGAGAACTTGTGCAGGCGGTACGTGCTGTACGTGCCGTCGTCGTTGGCGGTGGTGATGTAGTCCGCGGAGACCTCCTGGACCACACCGTCCTTGTCGGCCTTGAGCACGTCGCCGGCGTCGGTGGCGCAGCGGTACTCCATGCCGGTGCCGACGAGCGGCGCCTCGGACTTAATCAGCGGCACGGCCTGACGCATCATGTTCGCGCCCATGAGGGCACGGTTGGCGTCGTCGTGCTCGAGGAACGGAATCATCGCGGTCGCGACCGACACCATCTGGCGCGGCGAGACGTCCATGTAGTCGACGTCGTCACCGGGGACGTAGTCGACCTCTCCGCCACGACGGCGGACCAGGACGCGGGCCTCGGCGAAGTGGAGTTCGTCCGTCAGCGGCGCGTTGGCCTGCGCGATGACGAAGCGGTCCTCCTCGTCGGCCGTCAGGTAGTCGACGTCGTCGGTGACGACGCCCTCGACGACCTTGCGGTACGGCGTCTCGATGAAGCCGAAGGGGTTGATCCGGCCGTACGAGGCGAGCGAGCCGATGAGACCAATGTTGGGACCTTCAGGGGTCTCAATCGGGCACATGCGGCCGTAGTGCGAGGGGTGCACGTCTCGGACCTCGAAGCCCGCCCGCTCACGGGACAGACCACCCGGGCCGAGGGCGTTCAGACGACGCTTGTGCGTCAGCCCCGACAGCGGGTTGTTCTGGTCCATGAACTGGGACAGCTGCGAGGTACCGAAGAACTCCTTGATCGACGCCACGACCGGGCGAATGTTGATCAGGGTCTGCGGCGTGATCGCCTCGACGTCCTGGGTCGTCATGCGCTCGCGCACGACGCGCTCCATGCGGGCGAGACCCGTACGGACCTGGTTCTGGATGAGCTCGCCGACGTTACGGATACGACGGTTGCCGAAGTGGTCGATGTCGTCGGTCTCGACGACGATCTCCCGGCCCGACTCGCCCACCGTCTCCGTCTCGCCCGCGTGCAGCTTCACGAGGTACTTGATGGAGGCGATGATGTCGTCGGTCGTGAGCACGCCGGCGTCCAGCGGCTCCTCGGCACCGAGCTTCTTGTTCACCTTGTAGCGGCCGACCTTCGCGAGGTCGTAGCGCTTCGGGTTGAAGTAGAGGTTCTCGAGCAGCGTCTGCGCGGCCTCGCGCGTGGGCGGCTCGCCCGGACGCAGCTTGCGGTAGATGTCGAGCAGCGCGTCGTCCTGGCCCTGGGTGTGGTCCTTCTCCAGGGTGGCGCGCATGGACTCGTACTCGCCGAACTCCTCGAGGATCTGCTCGGTCGTCCAACCGAGAGCCTTCAGGAGAACGGTGACGGACTGCTTGCGCTTGCGGTCGATGCGGACACCGACCATGTCGCGCTTGTCGATCTCCATCTCCAGCCAGGCACCCCGGGACGGGATGATCTTGGCGGAGAAGATGTCCTTGTCGGACGTCTTGTCGATGGAGGAGTCGAAGTAGACACCCGGCGAGCGGACCAGCTGGGAGACAACGACACGCTCGGTGCCGTTGATGACGAAGGTGCCCTTGTTCGTCATGAGCGGGAAGTCGCCCATGAAGACCGTCTGGGACTTGATCTCGCCGGTCTCGTTGTTGGTGAATTCGGCGGTGACGAAGAGCGGAGCCGCGTACGTGAAGTCGCGCTCCTTGCACTCGTCGATGGAGTTCTTCGGCGGTTCGAAGCGGTGGTCGCGGAAGGTCAGGGACATCGACCCGGAGAAGTCCTCGATCGGGGAGATCTCCTCGAAGATCTCCTCCAGACCGGACTTCGTGGGGACGTCGTGACCCGACTCCAGAGCCTCCTCGACCCGACTCTGCCAAGCGGTGTTGCCGAGCAGCCAGTCAAAGCTCTCGGTCTGCAGCGCGAGCAGGTTCGGAACCTCGAGAGGCTCCTTGATCTTTGCAAAGGAGATGCGCAGCGGGGCGGTGCTGGCGCCGTTGTTCGTATTCGCGATCGAGGCGTTGCGCGAGGCGGCCAAGAGGGGGTCCTTCCGAGGGCTCGGACTCACTACGCGCGTACCGGTCCCAAGCCATACCCGGGACAGAGCCACTGATCTGGCGTATGGCCAGGTCAGAGCCGGTTCAATCCACGGTGCTGAGGCGAGGGCATGCCCCTGGTGACGGGCAGGGAGCAGCTAACAGGCAGCGCAAAGGGACAGTGTAGCCAGAAGGCCCACTGATGTCCAGTGCGGGTTTTTTGAGACCCTCGTTGTTCTCAACCGTTCACCGTCTGCGGCGTTCCCTGTGCGCTGAGCGCACATCCTTACTGCCCTCTTCGCCGTCGATCCATGCCTCGGATCCGGATCGTTGTGACGACGCGTCCTGAGAATTGCGCGCTGCGTGCTGTTCGTCAAGGCCCCCTCTTGGCCGAACAGGGGTGGCGCCAGGCACAACGAAGATCACCATACTCTGCGCGCCCGACAGCGCAAGGCACCCTCGGCCTGCGATCCGGACAACGCCGAAGGGCGACCACCCAACTGGGTGATCGCCCTTCGGTACCTCGGCGTTACAGCTCCCGGGGGAGCAGTTTCGCCTCAGGGAGAGTCGACAGACTCGAAGAGGTCTTACTTGACCTCGACGGCCGCGCCGGCGCCCTCGAGCTGCTCCTTGGCCTTCTCGGCAGCGTCCTTGGCGACCTTCTCGAGGACCGGCTTCGGGGTGCCGTCGACGAGGTCCTTGGCCTCCTTGAGGCCCAGGGAGGTGAGCTCGCGCACGACCTTGATGACCTGGATCTTCTTGTCACCGGCGCCGGTGAGGATGACGTCGAACTCGTCCTGCTCCTCGGCGGCCTCGGCGGCGGCGCCACCAGCGGCACCACCGGCGACGACGACCGGGGCGGCAGCGGCAGCCTCGACGTCGAACTTGTCCTCGAAGGCCTTCACGAACTCGGAGAGCTCGATGAGGGTCATCTCCTCGAACTGCGCAAGCAGCTCGTCCTGGGTGAGCTTCGCCATGATGGCGGTCCTTCCACTAAATCGGCAGGTGCCGGATGTACTGGGTGAGGCGGGCGTATGCCTGTCGGCATTACGTCGTAGACGTGCGGCCCGCTGCGATCCCTGCCGCCCTCTCAGGCGGCGAGGATCAAAAAGCGAGCCGAGTTACTCGGCACCGCCCTGCTCGTCCTGCTTGGCGCGGAGCGCGTCCAGGGTGCGGACGAGCTTCGTCGGCAGCGCGTTGAAGACGGAGGCAGCCTGCGACTGCTTCGCCTTGAAGGCACCGGCCAGCTTGGAGAGCAGAACCTCGCGGGACTCGAGGTCCGCAAGCTTCTTGATCTCGTCGGCGGACAGCGCCTTGCCGTCAAGGACACCGCCCTTGATGACGAGGTTCGGGTTGTCCTTGGCGAAGTCACGAAGACCCTTCGCCGACTCCACCGGGTCACCGGTGACGAAGGCAACCGCCGTCGGACCGTTGAACAGGTCGTCGAGCGTGTTGATCCCGGCCTCGTTGGCCGCGATCTTGGTCAGCGTGTTCTTCACCACGGCGTACTCGGAGTTCTCACCGAGCGAACGGCGCAGCTGCTTGAGCTGGGCCACGGTGAGACCCCGGTACTCGGTCAGCACGGCGGCGCTCGAGCTGCGGAACTTGTCCGTGAGCTCGGCTACGGCGGCAGCCTTGTCGGGCGTCGGCATAGAGCGTCAGCCTCCTTCCGGGTGATGAGGACCGCTCGCAAGGAGGCTGGGAAAACGAAACGCCCCGGCGCAGGCGCACGGGGCGTGAGCTCGACCGGATCCCCGAGGGGGTCCAGGAGCACTTCCACAGTCACCTGCGCGGGTCGTCCGCAGTTTCAGCGGATCCTTCGGCCACCGAACTCTCTTGCGAGCGCACGGCAACGACCAGCGGTCTTTGGCTTCTGTGGAAGATTACGTGAAAGGAGGCGTGTCGAGCAAATCCGCTCAGACGCCGCTGTCAAGACCGGAGGAACCGGCGCTGCTCCCGGCGCCGGAGGAGGCCCCGCCGAGCTCCTTGAGCATCTGCATCATGTCGAAGGTCTGGCTCGCGGGCGGCACATCGGCCTTCACCGCGGCGCCGTAGTCGGAGAACTTCTCCGACATCTGGATGGCGCCCTGCGAGCTGTCCATCGTGACGTCGAGCCGGACCGGCAGATCGTCCTTGTTGATCCACAGCTCGGTGTCGTACGTCTTGATGCCGGCCTTCTTGACGTTCTTGAGCAGCTGGTCGCGGTCGGACTTGCTGAGGACCTTCAGCGAGTCGTTCTTCGCCATCATCTCGTCGACCGTCAGCTTGCCCTTGTAGTGCTCCGTCTCGGCGCCGTCCACGGTGGCCGAGCCGAGGTGCTTCAGGTTGGGCGAGTCCAGGAGAACGGCGATCTGCTGGGCCGGGTCCTGGTTCATGCTGTCCAGGCTGCCGGTCATCTGGCGCGCCATCTTCTCGTCGCCGGACTTCTTCGCCATGGCGGCGAGGTCCATCTTCATCCAGCGCTTGCCGTCCATGGACTTGGCCGCGTTGGCGCCCATGTCCATGTACATCACGTTGTCCTGCATGAGCATCCGGACGTTCTTGGGCGCGTCCGGGCCGCCGGCCGAGAGCGCGGAGCCCGACATCGTCATATCCATGACGGTCGGGTCCCAGCCCAGGGTGCCGGACATCTTCATGTCGCCGCCGCCCTGAGCCGCCGTCGGCGTCTTCATGGTCATCTCGACCTTGGCGGACTTGGCCGCGGAGGTCTTCTTGTACGCGGCCGTGACGGCCTGCGCGACCGACTGGGAGCCCGACCCGGAGGCCTTGTCGCCCTTGTCGTCCCCGCCACCACAGGCGGCGACGGCCGAACACAGCAGCGCGGTGACGGCTGCGGCGCCGACCACTCGTCGTACGGAAACAGTCATCTTGATTCCCACCCCTTGGTGCGTCTTGATCTGTCCGCACGATAGCGGACGGCTCGGACAGCCCGCCCACAGCTTCATCCGGCGTCCGTGACGTCGGCGAAGTCGACGGTGTCGCGCTTCGCCGGGCGCTCGGCAGCGGCGGGGACGCCGTAGTCTCGGTAGTTCACGGTGCCGGTGAAGTCGCCCGCGCGCTGGGTGCGCCGCACCAGGAGGTGCCGGTCGTCGAGCCATACGTCGATGTGCTGGCGGCCGGAGGTCCCCCGGTAGTGCGTGGCCCGCTGGCCGCGCACGGTCTCCCGCCCCACGCTGTGGACGTCCTCGGCGCGGATGAGCGCCTTCAGCGTGTCCGCCGGGGTGAGGTCGCTGCAGGTGTCGTACGGGCGGCGGATCCAGTGCCGGCCGCCCTGGAGATCGGCGAACCGGTCGCTCATGCGGGTGTAGCCGGCGTCCGGCAGGAAGCGCGTCTCGGACGGGTCGCCGCCCAACTCCCTGGTGGATGCCGCGAGTTCGCCGCCCGTGATGCGTACGGTCAAGGTGCCCTGGACGCCGTGGGACCAGCCGAGCGGGCCCGTGCTGCGCGAAGTCAGCCGCTTCCCGGTGACCATCGTCGCGTCCACGTGGGCCGAGCCCGCCGCGACGACCTTCTGCCGGGCCGTGCGCAGCGCCTGTCGCGCCTCGCGGGCCTCGTGCTCCCCCGTCCCGCCGCAGGCGGTCAGCAGAACGCCCACGAAGGCCAGGGTCACCACCATGCGCGCGTACCGCCGCATCCACTCCCCCAGTCGGTCGCCTCGGTTCCCCGCGAAGCTAGCTCAGTCACGGCCTCGTAGGGACCGGAAAAAGGGAACGGGCCCCGCACCTCGAAAGGTGCGGGGCCCGATGCCGACGTGAGTCAGCGAGCCGGTGAGGCTCAGACCGCGGCCGGGTCCTCCTCGACGAGGAGGTTCCGGGTGCGGTTGGAGTCGAGCTGAATGCCGGGGCCCATCGTGGTGCTGATGGCGGCCTTCTTGATGTAGCGACCCTTGGCGGCGGACGGCTTCAGGCGGAGGATCTCCTCCAGGGCCGCGCCGTAGTTCTCCACCAGCTTGGCGTCGTCGAAGGACACCTTGCCGATGATGAAGTGCAGGTTCGCGTGCTTGTCGACGCGGAACTCGATCTTGCCGCCCTTGATCTCGTTCACGGCCTTGACCACGTCCGGGGTCACGGTGCCGGTCTTCGGGTTCGGCATGAGGCCACGCGGACCGAGCACGCGGCCGAGGCGGCCGACCTTGCCCATGAGGTCCGGGGTGGCGACAACGGCGTCGAACTCGTTCAGGCGGTCGCCCTTGGCGATCTCGGCGATGAGCTCGTCGGAGCCGACGATGTCGGCGCCCGCGGCTTCCGCGGCCGCAGCACGGTCACCGGTCGCGAAGACCAGGACCCGGGCGGTCTTGCCGGTGCCGTGCGGCAGGTTCACGGTGCCACGGACCATCTGGTCGGCCTTGCGCGGGTCAACGCCCAGGCGGAAGGCGACCTCGACGGTGCCGTCGAACTTCGAGGTGGAGGTCTCCTTGGCGAGACGGACGGCCTCGAGCGGGGCGTAGAGCTTGGCCCCGTCGACCTTGGCGTCCGCAGCGCGGAGAGACTTGCTGCGCTTGCTCACTTGCTTCTCCTGAGTTCTAGAGGAGTCGTGGTGCGGGCCGAGCAGGCCCTGCCACGGATGGATCTGCGAGGTGGAGGTCAGCCCTCGACCGTGACGCCCATGGAACGGGCGGTGCCGGCGATGATCTTGGACGCGGCGTCCAGGTCATTGGCGTTGAGGTCGGGCATCTTGGTCGTGGCGATCTCGCGGACCTGCGCCTCGGTGATCTTGGCGACCTTGGTCTTGTGCGGCTCGCCGGAGCCCTTCTCGACACCAGCGGCCTTGAGGATCATCTTCGCGGCCGGCGGGGTCTTGGTGATGAAGGTGAAGGAACGGTCCTCGTAGACCGTGATCTCCACCGGGATGACCCAACCGCGCTGCGACTCGGTCGCGGCGTTGTAGGCCTTGCAGAACTCCATGATGTTCACGCCGTGCTGGCCCAGCGCGGGGCCGACAGGCGGGGCCGGGTTGGCGGCGCCGGCCTGGATCTGGAGCTTGATGAGCCCCGTGACCTTCTTCTTCTTGGGAGGCATGTGCTCTCTCTCCGGGTCTTAGTGAGAGTGTTCGGCCGCCATCCTGATCAAGGCTGATCGATGATCGTCCAGATCATCCGGATGGAGGCATACCGCACAACGATAACGGGTATCCATGCGCGGCTAAAAACCGAGCAGGTCAGACAGGCTTTGCAGCCCGTCTGACCTGTTCGGAAGCGTGTGCCCAGAAGGAACCTTCGGGCCCGTGAGGGCTAGTTCTTCTGGATCTGGTCGAAGCTCAGCTCGACCGGGGTCTCGCGACCGAAGATCTCGACGAGGCCCTTGACCTTCTTCGAGTCGGCGTTGATCTCGTTGATCGTCGCCTGCAGCGTCGCGAACGGGCCGTCGGTGACGGTGACCGAGTCGCCGACCTCGAAGTCCAGGACCTCGACGGTGACCTTGCGGGCCGGAGCCGGCTTGCCCTCGGCCTCGGCGGCCTCCTTGGCGGCCTTCTCCTCGGCCTCCGGGGCGAGCATCTTGACGATCTCGTCCAGAGTCAGCGGGTACGGGTCGTAGGCGTTGCCCACGAAGCCGGTGACGCCGGGCGTGTTGCGGACAACACCCCAGGACTCGTTCGTCAGGTCCATGCGGACGAGCACGTAACCGGGCAGCTTGTTCTGCCGGACGTTCTTGCGCTCGCCGTTCTTGATCTGGACGATCTCTTCCTCGGGGACTTCAGCCTGGTAGATGAATTCCTCGACGTTGAGCGAGACGGCGCGCTGCTCCAGGTTGGCCTTCACGCGCTTCTCGTAGCCCGCGTAGGTGTGGATGACGTACCAGTCACCCGGCAGGAACCGCAGCTCGTCACGGAGCGCGGCGATCGGGTCGACCGGCTCCTCGTCGACGGCCTCGACCGTCTCGGCGGCTTCCTCGGCCTCGGCCGGGGCGTCCTCCGCCTGGGCCTCCTCGGCCTCGGCGTCGGCGTCCACCACGGTCTCGACCGCGGCTTCCTCGGCGGGCTCGCCGGCGGCGATGTCGGCAGCCTCTGCCTGGTCCGGGTCCTCGGCGTCCGCCGCCTCGACGATGTCGAGCTCGTCCTCAGCGGACTCGACCGGCTCGATCGCCTCGTTCAGGTTCGGGTCAGACACTGTGGCTGCTTCTTCCTGGATACATAGGGGTGGAACGCGCGAAAGGGGCGCCGGACACGGCGCCCTCCGCTTTTCGGCTCAGCCGAATACGTACTTGACAAGGTGGTTGAAGCCATAGTCAATCACGGTGACAAGACCGATCATGATGACGACGAACACAATCACCACTGTGGTGTACGTCGAGAGCTGACTGCGAGTCGGCCAGACGACCTTGCGGAGTTCCGCGACGATCTGGCGGTAGAAGAGCGCGAGACGGCCGAAGGGGCCCTTCTTGCCGCGCTTTCCGCCCTTGCGGGCCTTCTTGGACTCCGGCGCCTCAGCATCAGGCTTGTCGATGGAGCCCACGGCGTCCGTCACTCGTCCTCACCTGATTCCGGGTCGTGGCCGTGCCGCGCCCGGTGGAGCCGCACGGCGGTGCTATGCAGTACGTACATGCGCACACATCCTGGCGAAGGAGTGTGTAGCAGGGCCGGAGGGACTTGAACCCCCAACCGCTGGTTTTGGAGACCAGTGCTCTACCAATTGAGCTACGACCCTTTGTCTCCCCCAACGTACCGCATCCGCCCGGACGCACGGAGTGCAGTCGGAAGGCGCGGCCGTTGAAGGCCAACGAGCAGTGAGTGTACGTGTTCCGGAGCCCTCCGTCGAACGAGCAACATCCGCAAGTGGATCAACAAGTGGATCAATAGCGGTTTCTCGCTCTTCGAAACCCGTGTGCCCGGCGGCTTTCCGGTCTGGAACGATGGGGTCATGAGCGCTGCAACTCCTTCTCCGTCCGCAGGTTCCTCTCCCACCGAGCGCCGGGTGTCGGCCCGGGTCGGCTCGATCTCCGAGTCCGCGACCCTCGCCGTCGACGCCAAGGCCAAGGCCCTCAAGGCCGCCGGGCGCCCGGTGATCGGCTTCGGCGCCGGTGAGCCCGACTTCCCGACGCCGGACTACGTGGTCGAAGCGGCCATCGAGGCGTGCAAGAACCCGAAGTTCCACCGCTACACCCCGGCCGGCGGTCTGCCCGAGCTGAAGGCCGCGATCGCCGCGAAGACGCTGCGCGACTCCGGCTACGAGGTCGACGCCTCGCAGATCCTGGTGACGAACGGCGGCAAGCAGGCCATCTACGAGGCGTTCGCCGCGATCCTCGACCCGGGCGACGAGGTCATCGTCCCGGCCCCGTACTGGACCACGTACCCGGAGTCGATCCGCCTCGCGGGCGGCGTGCCGGTGGAGGTCGTCGCCGACGAGACGACCGGCTACCGCGTCTCCGTGGAGCAGCTGGAGGCCGCGCGCACCGAGCGCACCAAGGTCGTCCTGTTCGTGTCGCCCTCGAACCCGACGGGTGCCGTCTACAGCGAGGCCGACGCCGAGGCCATCGGCCGCTGGGCCGTGGAGCACGGCCTGTGGGTGATGACGGACGAGATCTACGAGCACCTCGTCTACGGGGACGCGAAGTTCACGTCGCTGCCCGCGCTCCTGCCCGAGCTGCGCGACAAGTGCATCGTGGTCAACGGCGTGGCGAAGACGTACGCGATGACCGGCTGGCGTGTCGGGTGGATCGTCGGGCCGAAGGACGTCGTGAAGGCCGCGACGAACCTGCAGTCGCACGCGACTTCGAACGTCTCCAACGTGGCGCAGGCGGCCGCGCTCGCCGCCGTGTCCGGTGACCTGACGGCCGTGGAGAAGATGCGTGAGGCCTTCGACCGGCGTCGCAAGACGATCGTGCGGATGCTCAACGAGATCGACGGCTTCGTGTGCCCGGAGCCCGAGGGCGCGTTCTACGCGTACCCGTCGGTGAAGAGCCTGCTCGGCAAGGAGATCCGGGGCAAGCGTCCGCAGAGCTCCGTCGAGCTCGCCGCGCTCATCCTGGAGGAGGCCGAGGTCGCGGTGGTGCCGGGCGAGGCCTTCGGTACGCCGGGTTACCTGCGTCTGTCGTACGCGCTCGGTGACGAGGACCTCGTCGAGGGCGTCTCGCGCATCCAGAAGCTGCTCGCCGAGGCGCGCGACTGAGCTTCTTCGTAAGCGTGTGCAAGCGGGCCGTCTCCTTACGGAGGCGGCCCGCTTGTTCGTTCGGGCAGGGCCCCGAAGGTGGAAAGGCGCTACCGGTACGACAGGTGTGTACGGCAGGATCTTGGGATGGAGCGTGTAGGACGTGATGTACGTCAATTGCCCAAGGCCCACCTGCATCTGCACTTCACCGGGTCGATGCGGCCCACGACCCTGCTGGAACTCGCCGACAAGTACGGGGTGCGGCTCCCCGAGGCGCTGACCGGGGCCGAGCCGCCGAAGCTGCGGGCCACGGACGAGCGCGGCTGGTTCCGCTTCCAGCGGCTCTACGATGCGGCGCGTTCCTGTCTGCGGGAGCCCGAGGACATCCAGCGGCTGGTTCGGGAGGCCGCGGAGGAGGACATCGCGGACGGCGGCGGCTGGCTGGAGATCCAGGTCGACCCGACGTCGTACGCGCCGATGCTGGGCGGCCTCATCCCGGCCCTGGAGGTCATCCTCGACGCCGTCGACAGCGCCTCGCGCGAGACCGGGCTCGGGATGCGCGTGCTGGTCGCGGCGAACCGCATGAAGCATCCACTGGACGCCCGCACGCTGGCGCGGCTCGCGGTGCGGTACGCGGACCGGGGCATCGTCGGTTTCGGGCTCTCCAACGACGAACGCCGGGGCATGGCGCGGGACTTCGACCGGGCCTTCCACATCGCGCGCGAGGGTGGACTGCTGAGCGCGCCGCACGGGGGCGAGCTGACCGGGCCCTCGTCCGTGCGCGACTGCCTCGACGACCTGGACGCCACGCGGGTCGGCCACGGCGTGCGGGCGGCCGAGGACCCGCGGCTGCTGAAGCGCCTCGCGGACGGGGGCGTGACCTGCGAGGTGTGCCCCGCCTCGAACGTCGCCCTCGGCGTCTACGAGAAGCCCGAGGACGTACCGCTGCGCACGCTGTACGAGGCCGGGGTGCCGATGGCGCTGGGCGCCGACGACCCGCTCCTGTTCGGCTCGCGGCTGGCCGCCCAGTACGACATCGCGCGCCGCCACCACGGCTTCTCCGACGCCGAACTGGCCGAACTGGCCCGCCAGTCGGTACGCGGCTCCGCGGCCCCGCACGACACCAAGGAGAAGCTCCTGGGCGGCATCGAGGAATGGCTGGCCGCTTGAGTGCCGACCGTCCGAGGGGCGGGAAGGCTCAGGCGATCCCGACGAGCAGGGTGCGTGCGATGTGGGCCGCGAACTCGTCCACCGGCTGCGGCGGCCTGCCGTCCGGGGACATCTCGTAGGCGAAGGCTCGCTGCGAGCACGCGCCCAGCAGGAGTGAGGCGGCCGCGTAGGTGTCGGCTTCGGGGCCGATGCGGCCGGCCTGTTGTTCGGCCCGCAAGTAGGCGTCCAGTCCCTGGATCGGCTTGTGCGGTCCTGTGCCCAGTTCGCGCATCACCTCTTCGTGGCGGCGCTTGAGCTTGGGCTCCGCGTACAGGGACGCGGCCATCGGGAACGTCTGCTCATAGAAGAGGGCCGCTTCGTGGGCGATGTCGGTGAGGTTCTGCTCGACCGTCCGGCCGGGGTCCCCCGCGCCCTCCTCGAGGAGACGTCCGAGCAGGGAGCCCAGCTTCGGGAGGCGCTCGCCCAGCACCGTCACGAAGAGCTCCTCCTTGTTGGCGAAGTACTTGTAGAGCGCCGCTTCGGAGCAGCCCGCGGCCTTGGCGATCTCCTTGGTGGTGGTGCGAGTGAGACCGATGCTCAGCATGAGTTCGTGGGCCGCGTCGACGATGCGGACACGGGCCGGCTTCTGGTCCATGTGGGCTCCAACCATGCTTGACGCGGGGGTGAGTGCTCACTCACCCTAAGGGACAGAGGGGTGAGTGAGCACTCACCCACTACGAGATACGTGCCTGGAGGTACGCCATGAAGCTCACGGTTTTCGGTGCGACGGGCGGGATCGGGCAGGAGATCGTCAAGCAGGCCCTGGCGGCCGGGCACCAGGTCACGGCGGTGGTCCGCGATCCCGCGCGGTTCACGGTGACCGGTGAGGGCCTGGAGGTGTTCCGGGCCGACCTGACGGACCCCGAGTCGCTGCGCCCGGCAGTCGCGGGCCGGGACGCCGTGCTGTCCGGGCTCGGCGCCCGCAAGCGCGCGGACGCGGGGATCGCCGCCGAGCTGACGCGGTCGGTCCTGAAGGCGATGGAGGCGGAGGGCGTGCGCCGCCTGGTGGTGGTCAGCGCGGGCCCGGTGGGGCCGCAGCCCGCCGACTCGCCGCTCGTCGACCGCGCGATGATCGGCATGATCGACCGGATCCTGAAGCCCGTCTACGTCGACCTGGCCAATATGGAGGCGGAGTTGGCGCACAGCGCGACCGACTGGACGTCCGTGCGGCCGCCCCGGCTCCAGGACAAGCCGCTGACCGGCTCGTACCGCACCGTCGTGGGCGGCTTCCCGCGCTCGGGGCGCTTCGCCGGCCGCGCGGACGTAGCGCACGCGATGCTGGCGGCGGTGGACGACCCGGCGACGGTGAAGCAGGGGGTCGGCGTCGCCTACTGACCGGGGGCGCCCGCCGACCGGGGCAGCCCGCCTCAGAGGCTGACGCCCACCGTCACCGGCTCGTTGACCAGCGTCACCCCGAAGACGTCCCTGACCCCGGCGACGACCTCGCGGGCGAGCGCGAGCAGGTCCTCAGTGGTGGCCTCGCCGCGGTTGGTCAGGGCGAGGGTGTGCTTGGTGGAGATGCGGGCGGGGCCGGTCCCGTAGCCCTTGGTGAAGCCCGCCTTGTCGATGAGCCAGGCCGCCGAGGTCTTGGTGAGACCCTCACCGGCGGGGAACGCGGGGGCCTTCGCGTCCGCGCCCAGACGCTCGACCACGCGCGCGTGGAAGGCCGCGAACTCCTCGTCCGTGAGGATCGGGTTGGTGAAGAACGAGCCCGCCGACCAGGTGTCGCGGTCCTCCGGGTCGAGCACCATGCCCTTGCCGCCGCGCAGCTTCAGGACGGTCTCGCGCGCGAGGACGGCGGAGACGCGCTCGCCCGCCTCGACGCCGAGGGCGCGCGCGGTCTCCGGGTACTTCAGGGGGGCGCTGAGGCCGCCCGCGTCCTCCAGCTCGAACCGCACGCGCAGCACTACGTATCGGTCGGGGTCGGCCTTGAAGCGGCTGTGCCGGTACGAGAAGGCGCACTCGGCGTTCGGGATCGTGACGGTCTCGCCGGCCGTGCGGTCGTAGGCGACGACCTCGGTGATCGTGGCGGAGACCTCCTGGCCGTACGCCCCCACGTTCTGGATCGGCGTCGCGCCCGCGGAGCCGGGGATCCCGGCGAGGCACTCGACGCCCGCGAGCCCTGCTTCGACGGTGCGTTCGACGGCGTCGGTCCAAACCTCGCCGGCCGCCAGCTCCAGCTTCGTACCGTCGAGTTCGAAGCCCTTGGTGGCGATGCGCAGAGCGGTGCCGGCGAAGCCCTTGTCGCCGATGACGAGGTTGCTGCCGCCGCCGATGATCAGCAGCGGCGTACCTGCGTCGTCGGCCTCGCGCACCGCGTCGATCACCTCGGCGTCGGTGGTCGCGGTGAGCAGCCGGGTGGCGGGCCCGCCGAGCCGGAAGGTGGTCAGGGGGGCGAGAGGGGCGTCGTGGAGTTCCTGCACGCGCTCAAGGGTACGAGAACGGCCCCGCCGCTCGGACGGGGCCGTTGCTGCCGTGGCCGGGCTCACTCGAAGCGCGACAGGACGTCCGTCCAGTGGAGCGGCAGCTCGTCGGTCGACGCCTTCCAGGTGAGGAAGGTCGAGTCCTTCATCTGGCCCCGCAGGCCCGCGGAGATCCCCCCGTGCGGCGCGCCGGCCGCGAAGTCCCGCAGCGCCTTGGGCGACTCCCAGACGGACAGGGTCCAGAAGGTGCGCCGCAGGGGCGCCGCCTTCAGGGTCGCTCCGTAGGCGCCCGGCGCCCGCCCCACCTGTCGCCAGATGGCGGGCGTACGGGCGAAGAACCTGAGCGAGCCCCACAACGTGCGGGTCTCGAAGCGGGAGGCGAAGACATGGGCCTCCACGCGCGCGGGTGGGGTGTTCGGGGTGGTCCAGGGCAGGGTCGGCATGGCGTTCCTCCTGGGTGGGCTGCGGTGATCAGGCGTTTTCCAGGACCGGAGCAGGCTCAGGGTCCCGCGGGACGGGCCCCTTGCGACCCGCCCGCGGGATGAACAGGGCGGCGACACCGGCCACGGCCACGATCCC
This sequence comes from Streptomyces sp. NPDC051684, assembly GCF_044453445.1. Classification (NCBI taxonomy): domain Bacteria; kingdom Bacillati; phylum Actinomycetota; class Actinomycetes; order Kitasatosporales; family Streptomycetaceae; genus Streptomyces; species Streptomyces sp. NPDC051684. The sequence continues at coordinate 417,797 of NZ_JBITCS010000001.1, forward strand.
GGCGCCCACCCACAGCGCGGGCTCGATCCCGTCCACGAAGCGCTGCGCGGAGTCGTAGCCGCCCTGCGCCGAGAAGACCGACGACATGATCGCGATGCCGAGCGCACCGCCGACCTCGCGCAGCGCGTTGTTGGCGCCGGAGGCGATGCCCTGCTCCTGCGGCAGGACGCTGGACATGACCAGGTTGGCGGCCGGGGCGAAGTAGAGGGCCATGCCGATGCCGCTGACGATCAGGGCCGGCAGCTGGGCGGCGTACGAGACGTCGGCGGAGACCACGGCGGCGAACCAGCCGAGCCCGACGGCCTGGAGGAAGAGACCCGCCGCGACGACGGGCCGGCCACCGATGCGGTCCGAGAGGATCCCGGCGATCGGCGCGACGAGCATCGGCATGCCGGTCCAGGGCAGCATCCGCAGGCCCGCCTCCGTCGGCGAGTAGCCGAGCACGCCCTGGAGGAACTGGCTGAGCAGGAAGATCGAACCGAACATGCCGAGGAACATCAGCAGGCTCGCGGCGTTGATCCCGGCGAAGGCGCGGGAGCGGAAGAGCCGCATGGGCAGCATGGAGTGCTCGTTGCGGATCCCGTGGCGTACGAACCCGACGAGCAGCGCCGTGCCCGCGAACAGGCCGGTCAGCACGAGAGTGTCGGTCCAGCCGACGACGGGCCCGCGCACCAGGCCGTACACGATGCCGAACAGACCGCCGCTGGCGAGCAGCGTGCCCACGATGTCGAGCCGGGCGCCCGCTCCGTACGACTCCTTCAGGCGCAGCCGGGCGAGCGGCAGCAGGGCGAGTCCCAGCGGAACGTTCAGCCAGAAGATCCAGTGCCAGGAGACGTGCTCGGTCAGGCTGCCGCCGATGAGCGGCCCGGAGGCGACCGCCAGCCCGTTGACCGCGCCCCAAATGCCGTACGCCAGACCGCGCTTGGCCGCCGGGACGGCCGCGGTGAGCAGGGTCAGGGTGAGCGGCATCATGATCGCGGCGCCGACGCCCTGCACGGCGCGGGCGGCGATCAGCGAGTCGATGCCGGGGGCCATGGCCGCGGCGGCGGAGGCCACGGTGAAGATCGCGAGCCCGACCTGGAAGAGCCGCCTGCGGCCGAAGCGGTCCCCCAGCGCCGCGCCGAACATCAGCAGGACGGCGAAGGTGAGCGTGTAGGCGCTGACCGTCCACTCCAGGTCGTCGAGCGCCCCGCCGAGGTCCTGGCGGATGGACGGCAGGGCCGTGGTGACGACGAGGTTGTCGAGGGCCGCCATGAATCCGGCGACGCTGGTGATGAGGAGGGCCCAGATGGCTCCTCCGCGCTGTGCTGGTGCTGGTGTTGCTGCTGTCCGTGCCATTGCTTCCCCCAGCGATCGCTTGGTTAGTTATTGATGACTAACTTGTGCGGGTAAAAAAACACCCCTGCGCCACGCGTACTCACTCCTTCTCGGCGGCCTGCGACTGCGTCGCCTCATGGAACCCGACCCAGACCCGGTGGTCCGGCTTGAAGCCCATGGACACCAGGACGTTGATGAGCATCCCGGAGGCGAGGAACTGCGTCGTCTCGCCGGCGTCCGCCCCCATCGCCAGGTTGGCCACGTCGTACATCTCCATCCAGGAGGCCCGCAGCGACTCCCCGAACTCCCGGTCCCCCGCCGATTCGGCGGCGGCCACGGCGACGTAGATCTGCATCTGCATGAGCAGCTTCTCGGGGTCCTCGGCGATCAGCGCCTGGTACGCGCCCCCCATGCACTGCACCGCCTCCTCCCCCTCGGCGCCCTCGGACGCCCGCTGGAAGACCTTGGTGATGTCCTGACAGCAGCGCTGGGCGGCCGCGAGAAAGATGGCCCGCTTGCCCGGGAAGAGACGGAAGAGATACGGCTGCGAGACACCGACCCGCTTGGCGATCGCCTCGGTGGACGTGCCGTTGTAGCCGCCGCGGGCGAACTCCGTGACCGCCGCGCGGATGACGCTCTCGCGCCGCTCCTCCGCACTCATCCTGACCATGCGGCCAAGTTAGTGGCCAATCACTACCTACGTCAACCCTTTCGCGGACCGGCAGGCATCCGGCACACGTAAGGGGCGCCCCACCATGGAGGGCGCCCCTTACACACAGCTACGTAGGCGGCGATTGCGCAGACAGCGCTCAGACCAGCTGAACGACCGCCCGCGACATCCCGAGGACCTTCTGCCCCGCGCTCGTCGCGATCAGGTCGACCCGTACGCGGTTGTCGTCGAGCTTGGCCGCGACCTTGGCGCCGACCTCTATCTCGGCGCCCTTGTCGTCGTTCGGCACGACGACCGGCTTGGTGAAGCGGACGCCGTACTCGACGACCGCGGCCGGGTCGCCGGTCCAGTCGGTGACGACACGGATCGCCTCGGCCATCGTGAACATGCCGTGCGCGATCACGTCCGGCAGGCCGACCTCGAGCGCGAACTTCTCGTTCCAGTGGATCGGGTTGAAGTCCCCGGAGGCCCCGGCGTACTGCACGAGAGTGGCACGTGTCACAGGGAAGGTCTGCGCGGGCAGCTCGGTGCCGACCTCGACGTCGGCGTACTTGATGGTCGTCGCCATGACGATCAGGCCTCCTCAGCGGCGCGCGAGACGAGCTTGGTCCAAGCGGTCACGACGTGCTCACCGGCCTCGTCGTGCACCTCGCCCCGCACGTCGATGATGTCGTTGCCCGCGAGCGACTTGATGCCCTCGATGGTCGAGGTCACGGTCAGCCGGTCACCGGCCCGCACCGGACGCGAGTAGGCGAACTTCTGGTCGCCGTGCACGACACGGCTGTAGTCCAGACCCAGCTCCGGGTCGTGGATCACCTCGCCCGCGGCCTGGAACGTGATCGCGAACACAAAAGTCGGCGGGGCGATCACATCGGGGTGCCCGAGCTCCTCGGCGGCGGCGCGGTCGAGGTAGGCGGGATTCGCGTCCCCCACCGCCTCCGCGAACTCACGGATCTTCTCCCGGCCGACCTCGTACGGGGCGGTGGGCGGATAGGTCCGCCCCACGAAGGACTGGTCGAGCGCCATGGGCTCGGCACCTCCTGGAAGTGTTCTCGGTCTGCCTGATCTACGAAACGACACGAGGCCGCCCCCGAAGTGGGGACGGCCTCGTGTACGAGCCTGATTTATCGCGTCTCGCGGTGCGCGGTGTGCGCGTTGCAACGCGGGCAGTGCTTCTTCATCTCAAGACGGTCCGGGTTGTTACGCCGGTTCTTCTTGGTGATGTAGTTCCGCTCCTTGCACTCCACGCAGGCCAGCGTGATCTTCGGGCGGACGTCGGTGGCAGCCACGTGAGTGCACTCCTTGACGAACGGATGGGACAAAAGGTTTAACGCATAGAAGAGTAGCCGATCGAAGGACCGACCCCAGAATCGGCTACTGTCAGTAGCGGTGACCGGACTTGAACCGGTGACACAGCGATTATGAGCCGCTTGCTCTACCGACTGAGCTACACCGCTGTGATGCAAGCGACGCGAACGACGTCTGCACCAGAGCCCCAATGCGGAATCGAACCGCAGACCTTCTCCTTACCATGGAGACGCTCTACCGACTGAGCTATTGGGGCGAGCGATGAAGACATTACACGGTCGCGCGCCGATCGCCCAAATCCGTTTCGCGCCCCCGTCGGCCGGGAAGCCTGCCGCCTTCCCGCGTGGGGCACATGAGCCCCTCGGACCCCACCAGTACGACTATTTCGGCGGTCCTCGAAGCGGCCTTGTCGCGGTCCTAGGCTCGACGCACCCTGCATGATCTTGTGACGCGTCACGGGTCCCCCGAGTCCTCGCCGAGCCCTCAGGAGCGCGATGCCCCACAGCCCCTCGCAGCAGCCACCGTCACCCGGCGTGCCCGAGGACTCCGGGCTGCTGCTGAGCGGAGCCCGGCTCGCCGACGGCAGGGTCGTGGACGTGCGGCTCGGCGGCGGGCGCATCGAGGCGGTCGGCACGGCCGGCAGCCTCACCGCGCACGGCTCGCGCCTGGACCTCACCGGCTGGCTCCTGCTCCCGGCCCCCGTGGAGCCGCACGCGCACGGCGACACGGCCCTGTCGGCCGACTGCGAGGGCCCCGTCCCGTACGCCCCGGAGGACATCCAGCGCCGGGCCACCGAGGGCACCCTGCTGCAGCTCGGCCACGGGGCCACCGCCCTGCGCACCCATGTGCGGATCGGCGACATGGAGGGGCTCGGCTCGATGGAGGCGGTGCTCCAGGCGCGGCGTTCGCTGGTGGGGCTCGCGGATCTGCGAACCGTGGCGATGCCCCGGCTGCTGACCGGGCTCGCCGGGGCCGACGGGCTCGCCATGTTGCGGGACGCCGTCAAAATGGGCGCCTCCGTAGTGGGCGGCTGCCCCGACCTGGACCCCGACCCAACGGGCTACGTGGAGGCGGTGCTTGAGGTCGCCGCCGAACACGGGTGCCCTGTCGACCTGCACACGGACGGGGCCGATCCGGCGCGGCTCGGGAGGCTCGCGGCGGCGGTCGGCGGGCTGCGCGCGGGTGTCGCCCTCGGGCCGCTGGGCGGGCTCTCCCGGCTTCCGGAGGACGTGGCGGGGCCCGTCGTGGACCGGCTCGCGGCCGCCGGGGTGACGGTGACGTGTCTGCCCCAGGGCGGGTGCGCGGGGGCGGACGAGCGGGCTGTCGCGCCGGTGCGGCTGCTGCGGGCGGCCGGGGTTCCGGTCGCGGCGGGCAGCGGCGCGCTGCGCGACGTGTCGAACCCGGTGGGGCGCGGCGATCCGTTGGAGGCCGCCTACTTGTTGGCTTCGCTCCACGGGATGCGCCCGGAGGACGCCTACGAGGCGGTCGGTTCGACGGCCAGGGCGGCGCTCGGACTGCCGGAGGTGCGCGTGGAGGCGGGGTTTCCCGCGGAGCTGCTCGCGGTGCGGGGCGACCGGCTCGCGGGGGCGCTCTCCCTCGCGTACAGCCGGATCGTGGTGCACCGGGGCCGTGTCGTGGCGCGGACCAGCGCGGTGCGGGAGTACTGCGACTCGGCCGTCGCGGTCGCGCTCGATCTGCCGCGGCAGGGGCGGGCGGCCAAGTACGGGGGCGGCGGCCCCGCTTGAGCGCCGGTAGCGAACGGGTGGTCGCTGCCGGGGCACGCTTGGTTGCACGGTGAACCGTCCGCCTCGGGCGTACCGTCGAAGGCATGCGCATTGTCATCGCTGGGGGTCATGGTCAGATCGCGCTGCGGCTCGAGCGGCTGCTCTCCGCGCGCGGGGACGAGGTCGCGGGCATCATCCGCAGGTCGGAGCAAGGTGACGCCCTGCGCGCCGCCGGTGCGGAACCCGTTCTGTGCGACCTGGAGTCCGCGTCCGTGGAGGAGGTCGCGGCGCATCTTCAGGGTGCGGACGCGGCCGTTTTCGCGGCGGGCGCGGGGCCGGGCAGCGGCGCCGGCCGAAAGGACACCGTGGACCGGGACGCCGCCGTGCTGTTCGCGGACGCCGCGGAGCGGGCCAAGGTGCGCCGCTACATCGTGGTGTCGGCGATGGCGGCGGACGCCGCACACCAGGGCGACGACGTCTTCGACGTGTACCTGCGTGCCAAGGGCGCGGCCGACGACGACGTACGGCGTCGTACCGGCCTCGACTGGACGATCCTGCGGCCCGGTCAGCTGACGAACGACGCGGGGTCCGGGCTCGTCCGCCTGGAGGCCTCGACCGGGCGCGGGCCCGTGCCGCGCGACGACGTGGCGGCGGTCCTCGCGGAACTGGTGGACACGCCTGCCACGGCGGGGCTGACGCTGGAGCTGATCTCCGGTTCCACGCCGGTCGTGGTGGCGGTGAAGTCGGTCGCGGGCAACTGAGCCGGGTCGCGGATGGGCGAGCCGCCCGCGTGTCCGAGTCAGAACAGCGGCATCTGGCCCGGTACGTGCGGGACCACGTACCCGTCGAGTGCGTCCTGGACGGCGCCCAGCTGGGCGGGGCGGCGTGAGCCGGGGCAGGAGACCAGCTCGCCCGCGTCGCGGGAGCCGGGAGGATCGTGGCGGGCGAAGCGGCCCGCCACGACCGCGATGTCGCGGCGGCATTCGGGGCAATTTCGGCGGCGGGATGTCGTCGGCATGGGTTCAGTCTGCGTCGTGATCGTCGCGGGCACACGATGAAACCCCCTCAGGGAGGACCCCCGAGGGGGTTTCTTGCGGTGCGACGCGGCGTCAGATCCCCATGCACGGCACGGGCCAACGGCGCATGCGTGGGGGCAGCGCCACCGCCCACCCGTCCACGATCAGCGCGAGCCCCTCCTCCGTCAGGTGGTGGGCCGCCTCTTGGTGGGCGGGAGCGAGCGTGTCGAGCCGTGTGGCATCGCTCAGCGTGTCGAAGGCGGCGAGCAGGTCGGGATGGTCGAGCGTGAACCGCGCCGAGGCGGGGCGCTCCCGGCGGTCCATGACCGTGACGAACCCCGGGCCGCGGCGGTGATAGAGCATCCCGTAGGCGTGCGCGGCGCGCCAGGCCGTCAACTCGGTTGGTTCGTCCGCCTGTTGGGACGGCGGCGGGAGGTGGTGCAGGGTGCGGAGGTCATACGTATGACGGTCGACCGTGTCCGCCGTGTTCGCCGTGTTCGCTTCCCAGTGGGTGTGCAGACCCGAGGCCTGGCACTCGCGCAGGAACTGGACCGCGCGCGTGGTGGTGCGGCCGTCGCCGTGCAGGGGCAGCGGCTCGGTCACGCGGACGCGGGTGCCGATGACGCGGTGCGGGACGAGGGCGGGGAGCTCGGTCATCCAGAGGCCGCCGGGGCGGAGGTGCTCGATGGCGCGTTCCCGACGCGGATCGGCGCGGTACGCGTGGGCAGGGACACGTAGGTGTGGGTGTCGCGGAAGAGGAGGCCGAACGTGACGGCCTGCGCGACCCACTCCCCCAGCTCCTCGGCCGGTACGTCGTGCCCCGCCGCGGCGAGTTTGCGTTGCAGGGCGGCTTCGCTGCCGCCCTCCTCCAGGAGACGCAGGGCAACAGCCTCCCAGCCGTTGAACCAGTAGGTGCGGCGCGGCCAGCCCTCACGGCGGTCCCGTACGAGGAGCGTGTTCTCGTCCTCGCCCGCCTGCTCCATGACGAGGGTCGACGTGGCGTGCTGCGCGCGCCATTGGGTCACGGCCCGCTGCAACCGGTCCTCGGTGTCGCCGACGATGCCGGCGTCCTCGGTGTCGAAGAGGTAGACCAGGTCGGTGAGTTCGGCCTCGGGCAGCTCGTACACGTGCTGGTACATGTCGGCGGGGCGCCGCTTGCCGAAGCCCAGGGCGGGGTCGGTGAAGTGCGGGCTGAAGCGCTCCAGCTGGATGCGGAAGGCGCCGCTGGGCGGCTGGAGGTGCACGAGGGCGGGCATTTGGTCGAGCACGCGCGCGTAGTCCCGCACGGTCTCGCCGGGGAACCCGTAGAGGTAGTTCCAGGTGCAGGTGATCTCGTGGTTGTCGAACTCGCGCAGCGTGCGGATGTTGCGGGCGCCGGTGACGCCCTTGTCCATCAGGTCGAGGACGCGGTTGCTGAGGCTTTCGATGCCGGGCTGGATGAGGACGACGCCCGCGGCGGCGAGCTGGGCGATCTGCTCCCGGTTGAGGTTGGACTTCACTTCGTAGTGGATCCGCAGGTCCCAGCCGCTGTCGGCGGCGAGCGGCAGGAAGTCCTTGAAGTACGCCATGTCGATGATGTTGTCGACGGTGACGACGTCGAGGATGCGGTGGCGGCGCACGAGGCGTTCGATCTCGCTCCACAGCCGCTCGCCGGGCTTGGCGCGAAACGCCATGGTGCTGCCGTTGAGCCCGCAGAAGGTGCAGTGGTGCTTCTCGCCCCACCAGCAGCCGCGGGCGCCCTCGACAACCAGCTTGGGATACACGTACTGGAGAACCGACGACGCCTCGATCTCCGCCTGCCACTGGTCGTAATCGGGAGACGGTATGTGGGCCGGAGCCACGGTGCGGTGGGGTTCGGTGTTGGCCCGCGATACGCCGCCGTCCCGCCAGCAGAGGCCCGGAACGTCGTCAGGGGGCGTGCCGGCATCCAGGTGGGCGAGGAGGGCCGGGAAGGCGTACTCGCCTTCGCCGCGCACGACATGGTCCACGTAGGGGTGGTTGCGGTGCAGGGCGTGGCCCATGGGGCCTTCGCAGTTGCTGCCGCCGAAGACGACGGTCAGCTCCGGCCGCCGGAGCTTGAGCTCCTTGGCGAGGGCGAGGGACGGCACGTTCTGCATGAACGTGCTCGTGAACCCGACGAGGTCGGGATCGTGCGCCAGCACCTCGGTCGCGCAGCTCTCGATGTACGCGGCGGCGTGCCGGCGCATCTCGAAGGCCAGGTCCAGGGTGTCACCCGGCACACCGCGCTCGCGCGCGTACGACCGCAGTTGTGCGGCGCCCCAGTCCTCGTCGTCGTAGAGGACTCCGGAGAACACCCAGTCGCCGATCCCGTGGAAGATCGAGTCGCTGCCGATCGCCTCGTAGTCGCTGGGGCTCAGTCGGCCGCCCGAGCGTTCGAGCAACAGTTCCGCCCAGCGCAGGGAGCCGTGGAACTCGCGCACGTCGTCCGCCGGGCGGACGTCCCGCAGCAGTTGGTGCAACAGGCCCACCTGGAGGGAGGGCAGGTCGATCGGGTGCCAAGGCATGGTCACCAGCCCAACGCGCATGCCGCCCCGCCTCTTCTTGCCGCTGCTCTCTGCGATGTGCCGCGCCACGCGCTGCCGCGCACCGTCACTCGCGGCTGCCCGCAGCGCCCACGCCGGCCGCCTCCACGCCCGCTCCCCGGGCCGGAACCCCGTAGCCCACAAGGCGGCTCACCTTATGGTCGTCCCACCCGTCACACAAGGGCGTGCGGGCGGGCTGTGCGGGATCGCCACATGTGGGGGCAAGGTGATGCGGCTGCCGATGACACGTCCCCCTGGAGGCGAGGATGACCGACCTGGCTTTGCCCCTCGAACAAGTCGAGGGCCGGATCCGGGACTCGCCCGAGCCCCGCGTGACGCACGTCACCCGTTCCGCCCTCGCCCGGAATTCGCGCTCGCACATGCAGAAGACCCCTCCGCCCTGCGTTTCCGCAGTTCGGAGGGGTCTTTCCCAAGTGTGGCGGCGCCAGGATTCGAACCTGGGAAGGCTGAGCCGGCAGATTTACAGCGGGCTGATCTTGCCCCATCTGACCTGCGACTGTGGGCAGCTAGGGAGCCCTCGGGGGACACCTGGGGGAATCCGCCCTTGAAGAGGGCAGTTCGGAGTCACTCTCCCAGCGCTCGGAGGTGCTCCGCGAAGTCGTCGACAAGGCTCGCGAGAACGGCCTTCCCCTTGTCCGCCGAGGCGTACGAAGGGAAGCCGATGACCCCGGTTTCGGTGTACGCCTTCATGCCGTGCGTCAGGAGGAAGCGGCGCTCACCACCGTCGTGGTCCGCGGTCTCGTATCCGTCGCGAACGAAATCCGGTTCCGCATGGAGCAGGATGGAGGTCTCGATCTCACCCGCGTGCATGTCGCCATGCGCATCGGAAACGAGGCCGGCGCCCTCGCGAGCGCGGTTCCACTCGCGCCCCTGCGGGAAGAGCGTCATGCGCGGCTCGGTGAGGTTCGCCTCCTGGACGATGTTCGAGAGGACGTAGTTCCCACCGTGGGCGTTGACAAGCACGAGCTTACGGACGCCGGAGGCTTGGAGTGATGCTGCGATGTCGTTGACCACGGCGTGAAGGGTCTGAGCGCTGATGCTCACCGTGCCCGGCCAGGTGCCGTGTTCGTGGCTGCACGCGATTGTCACGGGCGGGAGCTGAAGAACCGGGTAGGCGGCGGCAATCTCGCGGGCGATGATGCACGCGATGGCCGTGTCCGTGATGAGCGGCAGGTGGGCCCCGTGCTGCTCGTACGAACCGATCGGGAGTATGGCGACTTGGGGTTCCTGTTCCTGAACGTCAGTGGTTGTGATCGCGGGAAGCAGGTTCACGGTTCTCCTTCATCTGGTCAGGTCCCCTTCATACTGCCCACGGCCCGGTTGAGTTCCGCAATCTCCACGAGCTTCCGGAACGGTTCCAGGTGCGTTTGCAGACGGGTCAGCTCCGCCAAGATCCGGGCCGACCCTGTTGCCTGAGCAATGCCCACGGCCTGCGTTGCTGCACTGACAGCGCCCTCTAGATCCTGGTTCTGTGCGTACGCCGTGGCCAACCGAGCAAGGCACAAGCCGCGGTCGCGCTGCTGCTGAGCGGGCCACCTCGTGAGGCTGTCCTCCAGCGTCTTCACTGCGTCTTCTGGCTGGTTGAGCGCGATGGCACAGTTTGCTGCCTCCATGTCGATGTACGAGACGGAGACGTAAGAGGCCAAGCCCTCATCGTCGTCAGGGCCCCGGTCAGCAAGCGCTCGGGCTTCATCGAGCGCTCGGGTGGCCTCGCTTTCGTTGCCCAACACGGCGAAGGCGTTCGCCCGGGCGCGTAAGGCGACCGCTTCGACTTGACCGGGGATCTTGCCCGCGTACTTCAACGCCGCGTTGGCCAGACCTTGGGCGTACCCCGCATGGCCCGCCTCCGTCGCAATATTGGCTCGCCGTTGAAGGACGTACGCGTTCAGGGTCGGTTCATCGAGTTCGTATCCGTAGTCCAGGGCCCGGTTCGTCCAGCGCATCGCCTCTTGCGAGTCGCCGGAGTCTTGGTAGAGCCACCCCAGAAACTCCGCGTACCGCAAGCCGACGCGAAGCACGTCGCCCCGCATGGGGCCCGTGGCGTCCCTGCATAACTGCTCAATGAGCGGCACTTGGCTCAGCACTGGCGGAACGAGGAACCGCGGGCCGACCAGCGGTTCCGCTTGAGAGTGCTGCACGAATACGGACTTGAGGTAGTCGAGAACCCCCGAGTTCGCCGTAGGCGCTGGCCCCTGCGGCATGGGCAACTTCGGCAAGGCGTCAAGCTGGGAGGGCGCGACCTCCAAGGCGAATCCCAGATCCTTGCGGGTCGCTTCGTAGACCTCGCAGAAGAGAGCCTGGTACTCGGGCCCCGGTGGCCGGCGCCCGTTCTCGAACATGGAAATCTGCGTCTTCAGGCTGGCCCGCGATGGAAGTTCGATCCCGATCCGCAGGGCAGCGTCCTCCATCGCGTCCATCAGCTGAGCCTGTGTCCACCCGCGAGCGCGGCGAGCGGCTTTAAGCGCGGTCTCCATCGCGTCCCCCAACAGTCGGTGCAGCGGACTCCCATGATTGCCCAATAGCACCGCTGACGTGGGGAGTTAACAGGTAACACAGAGGGGGTGTTAACCCCTGTCCACTGTCAACCGGCGCGGAATCGGGCCTACTAGTTCTTGTCAGCGCGACCGGAGTGACTGGCTTCCAGCCTCTCGACTCGGTCGCGAAGTTCCGAGAGCTGGGAGGTGACATGTTCGAGCTTGAGCAGGACTTCGGAGAGATCCGGACCGCTGCCGGACTTTCCGGCCTGGGCCACCTGCTTCGGGTCCCGGGCGTAGTTGCCTCGCCCGGTGGTCGTCAGGAGCCCTTCGTCACGAAGGACGCCGAGGGCCTTTTGCACGGTGGTAGGCGAGATGTTGAAGCGACTCGCCAAGTCCCTTACGGAACCCACCTTGTGGCCGGCCTTGATAACTCCGTCCCTGATCTCACGTCGCAGGGTCTCGGCTGCCTGTTCGTACGGCTGTCTGGGGTCGTCCTCAGCGATCGTCACGTCATCGAGCGTACCCACTAGCACGACCTAGCACGTTCATTGCGCGACACCCTTGCGCAATGTCACGTGCTAGTACATGCTGAGACGTATCAGCAAGGCCGAAACGGTCTTCGACTGACATGCGCAACCTGTTTGACCTGCACGTACGCATAGGGCGGGGACGCTGCAATCCCGCTAAAGGCCAGGGGACAGGGCTTCGGCCCGACTGGCGAGGTGGCCCGGTGACCGCGAGCAACGGCCGGAGTGTGGGGACGCAGTCCCCCTTGCAGTGCGTATCCCCTGTTCACCGGCTTGAAGGAGTGGAAGTGAGTCGACGAAAGCGATGGGCGCGGCCGTGATCGACCGGTACGGCGGCGCCGCTTCACCCTCCGGACCGTGAGCGCGATCGAGCGTCACGGCCAACCGGTCACCATCTTCGATCGCTGCGCGGTGGCTATCGCCGCGCCGGTTGCCTCCTCCGTCCGTCCGGGCGCCCTGCGGGGCGGGCCCGTACGGGCGGGGTTGAGGGGAGCCGGATCTACCGACTTCAACGGCGCGCGGCCCCGGTGCTGGAACACCGGGGCCGCTGTTCGGGCCGTTGCCACCTGCTAGGGAGAACACGACCCATGAACCACATCGTCACTGTTCAGGAAGCTGTTACCGCCGCCGAGTGCTTCGACTCCATGGAGCCCACGAGCGCGGAACTGGACGCCATCGACATTGAGATGCCCGTGATCCTCGCGGACGTCGACCTGCTGGACGCGTACATCGTCACCCTGGACCGCACGCCGAGTGAGCTGGACGTCCGGCGTATCCGCCGGGCCCGCCGTCGGGCGCTGGCCGCGCGCGTCGCGCTGATCAACCGCACCGCCGAACAGGGCGTGTCCGGGGGTGCCGCATGAGCGCCACCGAAGCGAACCTGACCGCCGCGCACACCGAGGTCAAGGCCGAGATCGCCCGCACGGACGCGAAGACGGCGCTGCTCCTGGCGTTCGTCGGCGCGGTCCTCGCCGGGACATGGACGGTCGCCCGGGACCTGCCGCTCAACCCCGCCGCCTGCATCGTCGGCGGTGCCGGGATGGCGCTGCTGGTCGGCGCGGCCGGGCTGCTGCTGCGCTCGGTCCGTCCCAACCTGAGCGGCCGGCACGGCTTCCCGCTGTGGGCCACGCTCACCGCCGCCGAGATCACCACGGCGGTCGAGCGGGACCTGGCCGCCGACATCGCCGGACTGTCCCGCCTGGCGGTCGCCAAGTTCACCTGCCTGCGCCGCGCGGTCGACCTGACCGCCACCGGCGGCGCGCTGCTCATCCTCGCCGCCCTGCTCACCGCCGGAGGTGCACTGTGAAGGCCAAGACCGCACTGCCCGCCGTCGCCATGACGACGGTGTCGATGGTGCTCACCCTGGCCGTGGTCATGATGTGGCTCGGCACCGCCGTGCCATGGCCGGTCGCGCTGGTCGTCGGTCTCGGCATCGACGGAGGATGGCTGGCCACCCTCGCCTACGAACGCCGTCTCGCCGCACAGGGCGACCACAACCGCGCCGTCACCGCGGTCGGCTGGTCCTTCGGCCTGCTGGCCACTGGGGTCCTGGTCGCGCACGCACTGACCGTCGACCATGCGGCCGGCGCATGGCTGGCCGTGGCCTGGCTGCCCATCGCCGCCAAGGCCCTGTGGCTGGTCCACAGCCTGTGGGAGCGCACCGCCCTCACCGACAACGCCCTGACTGCCATCAAAGGCATCCAGCAAGAGGCCCGCGACGATGCGGCCGTGGCCCGCGCCCGGCTACGAGCGGAAGCGGCCACCGAAGAGACCCGCCTGACAGCCGTGACGGCGGCAGGGGCCCGCGTCGCCCGCGTCCAAGCCACCACCGCCCGCACCCTCGCCGGAGCCTGGTCAACGCTGGAAAGTGCCCGCCAGGGTGAGGAGACGGGTAGGGCGCTGACCAGCGTGACGAGCCCCGTCACGGCCGACGTCACGACCCGCTGGGAACTGCCCGTGTGGGGCCCGAGCGAGCCGACCGGCGCCCCCGCCCTGGAGGCGGCCCCGGCTCTGTCGGATGACGTCCTGGACGTCCTCGTGGAGGAGATCCGCACCAGCGAGCATCCGGCCCTGTCGTACCGGGAGATGGCGCTGCGCTTCCGCGCCGCCGGCCACTCCGCCTCCGAGGTCCGCCTGCGGGCCGCCTGGAAGCGGATGGTCGCCTGATGGCCACCCTCCCCGTCTACCGGTGGCGTCTCGCACCCGACGGGCTGGCCACACGCCGACAGCTCAGGGCGCGCGGCCTGCGCCCGGGAGGTCAGGACGTGGCGGCCCAGTTGGAGCGGCCCCGGCGTCGTCGGGGCCCGCTGGTCGCCTACCTCTACCGCATCGACCAGGCCGTGCCGGTCCGTCCGATGACGCCGGCGCGGTGGGCGGCCCTGGACCGGGCGAACACCGCCCGCCGCACCTGCCCCAAGTGTCGACGCGAGGCCGGATACGTCATCCCGGTCTCGCTCGGCATGTGCGTGCCCTGCCACGACAACCCCACTTCTCTTGCCGCGTGAGCTGCGGCGATTCGTGATCGGAGACGCTGTGAAGCACACCATCACCACGCACCAGCTCCGGGGCCGCCGCGACCTGGAACGCGACACCAAACAGCTCACCCCGCACGCGATGCGGCAGGTCAGCCGGACCGTGAACGGCCGGATGCCCGCCGTAGAGATCACCCTCACGAACGCCAAGGGATTTGCGGAGCTGAGTGTTCAGGCCGAGGTCGAGCTGTCCGGCTGCACCGACCGCCGCCGGATCGATAAGGCCCGCAGGGAGAGCCTGCGGCACGCACGCGACGCCGCCGGACTCGCCATCCCCCGCGCTGACGGGGCGGTTCTGGTCCTGGTCAACAGCGAGCAGCACCGCACCCGCGAGGACATCGCCACCACCCTCGTGCACGAGCTGACGCACGCCATGCAGTTCTCCCGCCGGGGCGTCCGGGACGTGATCGTGCGGGACCTGCGCGCCGCCTACGGCGTGGAACGCCAGTCCCGCCGTGACGCCCGCGAGTTCGAGCGGGCCCTGAAGGACCACGAGCGCGAGGCGTACGACACCGAACGCCTCGCCACCGGCCTGCTCTAACCCCACCCCTCTTCTTCCGGGGTCCGCCGCGCGGCGGGCCCCGCCCCGTCGTGCCCTCATCTGGGCTGTCTGGAGTCAACACGCATGAGTGACAACGTCGTTCACCTGCACAAGAACCCCGACACCACCGCCAACGTCACCACCCTGAAGGTGGTTCCCGAGCCGCGTCCGGTGCCCCGGTGGGTGCGCTCCGGCCGTGCAGTGCGCAAGGTCACCACGGTCGACAACGCCCGCACCGCCGGCCGGATCGGCGTCCGCCACACCACCTACGTCCTCGGCGGCGCCCGGATCGTGGCCCGCCGCACCTGGGACGGCCGCACCGCCGCCCGCTACGAACGCATGCTCCGCGCTGCTGAGGCTGCCGGGAACTACGAGGTCGCGGCCGAGTGGGAAGAGCGAGGGCAGCGCTACCGCGAGGCCCGCCACCGCCGCCGCATGGACCTCCTCACCTCACCGATCGACGCGGCCAAGGGCGCCGCCGCCGGCGTCGGTCTCGGCATCGGCGGACTGCTCGCACTCGGTATCGCTATGGCGGTGGCCACGAAGGAAGTCGACGACGTGGTCACGCCGCTGATGGCGGTCATCAACTTCATCCGCCTGCTCATCACGATCGTGCAGGTCACCTGGGGCCCGCTCATCACGATCGGCCCGCTGCTCGCCCTGCTCGGGCTGTGGGAGGTCGGGCGGCGGGCACAGGCGGCCCCGTACTGGGCACTGCCGGACAACGTCCGCAGCGCGGAGGGTGAGCCGATCACGCCGTCGATCGTGGTCAAGGCCCTGCGCGACCTGGGGGTTTCCCCGCTGAAGAACGCCATCAAGGACATGGGAGACGCCGGCGCTTCCATGCTCGGGCCGATCCGGATCGCCGGATGCGGTGTCGAGGTCGACGTGACACTTCCCTCCGGAGTGGCGACCAACGAGGTGCAGGGGCGCCGCAAGAAGCTCGCCGAGAACCTGACCCGACATGAGCACGAGGTGTTCATCACGATCCCCGAGGCGGCCCGCACGGTCCGCCTGTGGATCGCCGACAGTGGCGCGCTCGATGAGCCGATCGGCCCCTCTCCGCTGGTCACCGACGAGACGATGACCGCCAACTACAAGACCGGCAAGGCCCCGTGGGGCCAGGACCTGCGCGGCGATGCCGCCGAACTGAGCGTCTACCAGCGCCACCTGCTCATCACTGGCCGCTCGAACCAGGGCAAGACCGCCGCCCTGCGCGCACTCGCCCTGTGGCTCGCACTCGACCGGTCGGTGCAGTTCTGGATCGCCGACCTGAAGGGCGTGGGTGACTGGAGCATGTTCGACGGCATCGCGCAGGTGCTGATCGAGGGCCCGTCCGATGACCACGTGATCCAGGCGACCGAGATGGTCGAGGACGCCGTTGAGGAGATGAACCGGCGGATCGAGGTGCGCCGCGACGACCCGACCGCGACGTTCCCGCCGCTCATCGTCAACGTCGACGAAGCGCAGGTGGCGTTCATGTGCCCGGTCGTCGACGACAGCAAGCGCCCGTACGGCGGGGCCAAGGCTACTTCCCGCTACTTCATGGCGGTGCGCAAGATTCACAACCAGGGTCGGGCGGTCGACGTGCTGATGTGGCAGGGCACGCAGGACCCCACCGACCAGAACCTTCCCAAGCTGGTCCGCGAGGGCGCCCACACCCGCGCCTCTCTCGTGCTGGGCACCGACACCCAGTCGCGCATGGCCCTCGGTGACAAGGCCGTGGACGACGGTGCCGCCCCACACCTGCTCCGCCAGGGCCTGGACAAGGGCACGCTGGTGGTCGCCTCCGATGGCATCGACCTGCCCAAGGGCCAGTCGTTCATCACGGTGCGCACGCACTTCATCGACGACAACCCTGCCAAGGAGATCGCCGCCCGGGCCAAGGCCCTGCGCAGTGGCGTCACCACCCTGCGCGTCATCGACCGCACCGAGGACCGCGACAACCTCGCGGACGTGGCCACGGTCATCGGCGACGCGCCCCGGCTGCGCACTGATGAGGTGCTGAAGCTCCTGCACGCGCTCGACACCGCCGCCTACGGCGACTGGAACAACGGCAAGTTGAAGCGGCTGCTCGAAGAGCACGGCGAGGAGCCCAAGAAGTCCCACGGCGTCATGGTCGTCCGCCGCGACGACGTGGCCCGCGCCCTCGCCAACCGCGACAACGACGGTTCCGCTTCCGCCGCCGAGTAGCGGGGAGAAACCTGCCCCTGCGCCGGGGAGGCGGGGAGAACTCCCCAACCGCCTCCCCGGGCCCGTCTCCCCGCCCTGATCAGGACAAACATTGTTTCGGGGAGGCGGGGAGGCGCCCAGCTCACACCCCCTGAAACCCCCTCCAGAGCGCACCGGCAAGGGTGTGCTTCCACCTCCCCAACCGAGCACCGGAAGGGATTCCACATGCTGCCCGAACAGGCTCACCACACCGCCGTGCAGGCGCCCGTCATCGTCCACCAGCCCGCCCCGATACAGCCCGTCCAGACCGCTCCCATCGCGGTTCAGCCGGGGCACATCCCCACCGTGCAGACCATCGTCCTGCCCGACGGTCGCGCGGTCACCGGCTACGCCATCAACCCCGTCCAGCCCGAACCGGTCGCGACCAAGCCGGCCGTGTCGCGGGCCGCGGTGAACGTCGCCCTCGGAGGCGTCGGCTTCCTCGCGGTCTGCGGCGGCCTGCTGCTGCTCACCACGTTCATCGCCGCACTCGCCGCCCTCATCCAGCAACTCATCATCCTGGCCGCCGTCGTGTTCGGCGGGTTCATCGCCGTTCAGGTGCTCGGGGCATCGCGCGGCGGGACCACGGTCAACATCCGCAAGGCAGTGATCAAGCGCAACCACTTCCACGGCTAGCTACGCCAAGGGCGGCCCCCACCTCACGCCAATGACGCGGGGCCGCCCTTGTCCACCAGCACCCGGCAACAGGACTGGAGACAACCAGCATGACGCAATCCATCCCCTCCGTCTCCCCTGAGTGCTTACCGATGCTCGCCGCCGCCCTCACCGCGGCCGAACACGGCTGGCACGTCTTCCCGCTGTTCCCCGGCACGAAGCGCCCGGCCCTGCACGGCGAGCGCACCTGCGACCACACCGGAGCATGCGCGAGCGGCCATCTGAAGTGGGAGCAGCGAGCCACTACCGACCCCGACCGCATCCGCGCCGCCTGGACGCACGCACCGTTCAACATCGGTATCGCGACCGGGCCATCCGGGCTGCTCGTGGTCGATCTCGACCTGTCCAAACACAAAGGCACTTCGGACGCGCCTGACGGCGCGGCAACCTTCCGTGCGCTCTGCGAGCGCTCCGGGCACGCCGTCCCCGACACCTACCGAGTGCGGACCGCAAGCGGCGGAAGGCACCTGTACTTCACCGCCCCGTCGGATGCCCGGATGACCAACACCGCAGGCACCATCGGTAAGTTGATCGACACCCGGGCATGGGGCGGCTACGTCGTCGCGGCAGGCAGCACCCTCCCCGCCGGACCCTACGAAGCGCTCAGCGCCCCTCAGGCAGCCCCACTGCCCTCCTGGCTCCAAAGCATCCTGCAGCCCACCTCCAAGCCCTCTCAGGCCCCTTCTACGGCTGTACCGGGGCAATCCAGGGGTTATGCGGATGTAGCGCTCGCTAACGAGACGCGGAACGTTGCGTCGGCTCAACAGGGCTGCCGGGAGGCGGCGTTGTTCCGGGCGGCGCGCGCTCTGGGACGGTTCGTCGCGTGGGGCGACCTCCCCCGGCACGTGGTCGAGCAGGCTCTTCAGGAGGCGGGGGAGTCGACGGGACTGCCGTCCTCCCAGTGCCGCTCGACCCTGCGCAGCGCACTGGACTGGTCCGTCGCCCACAACCCCGCAAGGCGGGATGCGGCATGAACCCCCAACCCCATCCCCCACTGAAGAGCATCCCCACCCCGAACCAGCCGCAGGACGCCACACAGCCTGTGGACACGACGTGCGTGGGCGAGCCGAAAGGCGCCGCCTGTCAGGGCGTCGTCACTGCCCTTCGCCCTGACCGCTTCCGGCGCGCCCAGCCCAGCCACGACGCGGACGACCCCACCCCGGACCGGCCCGGGATCCGCATCTACGCCCCGCCCGTCTACCGCGACCACTACGACGGGGCCCGCTGGTCCAAGCGCTACAGCCACGCCCCCACCGCGGCCTGTGCCTGTGGCTGCGGTTACGCCGACAGCGCGGTGGGCGCCCGGCAGGTCGCCCGACTCGTCGACCTGTGGAACCTGCACCGCTCCACCTGCACCGGAACCCCCGCCCCACACGAGGAAGGAAGGGCCGCCGCATGACCGAGAACATCGACACGGAGGAACTTCCCCCGCCGTCCAACCCGCTCGCCGTCGCCCGCCGCCTCTTGCCGGACTGGCAGCGGGAGAACGGCCAGCTCGTGTGCCGCCGCTGGCGCGCCTCATGGATGCGCTGGAACGGCTCGTGCTGGCGCGAGGTCGACGAGGCACAGATGAAGGCCGCCATGTACGAGCGGCTTGAGCACGTGGTGTTCCGGGCGCCCGGCAAGGACGGCAAGACCGAGGAACGCCCCTGGGCGCCCACGAAGCAGAAGATCGGCAACCTGCTCGACGCCATGGGAGCCATCACGCTGCTGCCCACCGAGACCGACGCGCCGGCCTGGATCGGCGCCGACGCCGAAGACCACGACGACAGCCCGATCGTGGCCTGCGAGAACGGGCTGCTACGCATCCGCGACCGCGCGCTTCTGCCGCACGGGCCCGGCTTCTTCAACCTGGTCTCCGTCCCCTTCCCCTACCACCCGAACGCGACCGCGCCGAGCTGGGAAGCGTTCCTGCACCAGATCTGGCCCGACGACCCGCAGGCCATCGCAGCCCTTCAGGAGTGGTTCGGCTACGTCCTGTCCGGCCGCACCGACCAACAGAAGATCCTGCTCATGGTCGGCCCCTCCCGCTCCGGAAAGGGCACCATCGCACGCGTCCTCAAAGAGCTGGTCGGCCGCGAGAACCTGGCCGGGCCCACGCTGGCGGGGCTGGGCACGAACTTCGGCCTGTCCACGCTGCTGGGCAAGCCGCTGGCAGTCATCGCGGACGCCCGACTGTCCGGCAACGACAGCACCGCCGTGGTCGAGCGGCTGCTGACCATCTCCGGTGAGGACACCATCGACATCGACCGCAAGTACCGCGACGTGTGGACCGGCAAGCTCCCCACCCGGCTGGTCATCCTGACCAACGAACTCCCGCACTTCGGGGACTCATCCGGCGTCATCGCCCGCCGCTTCATCGTCCTCAACATGACGGTCTCCTGGCTCGGCAAGGAAGACACCACCCTCATGGACCGCCTCGCCAACGAGATGCCCGGCATCCTCAACTGGGCCCTGGAAGGACTGGCCCGCCTGGAACGCACCGGCCGCATCACCCAGCCCACATCCAGCCGGGACGCCGTCGCGACCATGCAGGACACCGCCTCCCCCACCTCCGCGTTCGTGCGCGAGTGCTGCTCGACCGGAGCCACGTGCAGCGTGCCCGTAGAGACGCTGTGGGCGGTCTGGCGGGACTGGGCCGACGACAACGGCGTCCGCCCCGGCACGAAGCAGATGTTCGGCCGCAACCTCCTCTCCGTCGTCCCCCAGCTCAACCGCTCCCGACCCCGCGACGGCTACGGCCGACAGGTGATCACCTACAACGGCATCACCGTGCGCGCCGAACGCTGAACAACCTCCACCCACATTTGCCTGAGTCGCGACTCATCGACGCTCAAAGCCGCTCTGAGAGCCGCTGAGTGCCGATGAGTCGCGACTCAACGCAATGTGCACCGAACTTTTCCCAGCCAGACCCCACCTCCCTGAGGAGCGAAATGGCCCGCCCCCAGAAGCTGAAGCTCGCTGAAGTCCTCGAAGAGATCGACATGAGCCGCGCCGCCTTCTACCGCATGCGCGCCCGCGGCCAAGCCCCCCGCATCCACAAGATCCCCAACGGCCAACTCCGCGTCAGCCGAGCCGACCTGGACGCCTGGTGGGCGAACTGCGAGGAACGCGCCGCCTAGTAGCACCCGCCGCCACGGGCCCGCCCCTCCAGGGGCGGGCCCCTTCGCATGTCCGGAGAGCCATGTCTTTCACATACGACGTACGCATCTACAGCATCGAGACCCGCCGCGACCGCCCGAAGCCCTACCGCGTCCGCTGGCTGGTCGGGCCGCAGAAGCACTCGAAGAGCTACACAGTGAAAGCCCAGGCGGACGGCCGCCGTTCAGAGTTGATGACCGCCCTCCGCAAGGGCGAGCAGTTCGACGTGGAGACGGGCCTACCCGTCTCCGAACTCCGCGCGCTGAACGGCTCGGTGACCTGGTACGAGCACACCCGCGCGTACATCGATCGCAGGTGGGACCGCCTCCCCGCCAAGTCCCGCCGCAACGACGCAGACGCTCTCGCCACCATCACCCCGGCGCTCGTGAAGACGACCACCGGCCAACCGGCCGCCCGAACGCTCCGCACCGCCCTGTACGGATGGGCGTACAACAGGAGCCGCTGGGACCAGGAGCACCCTGTCGAAGTCGCGGACGCGCTCCGCTGGATCGAGAAGAACTCTCTCCCCGTCTCGGCACTGGAAGACCCCGGAACACTCCGCCTGGCGCTCGATGCCCTGTCGACGCTGCTCGACGGCTCCTCTGCGGCCGGACGTACGGCGAACCGCAAGCGGGCCTGCCTGAGTGATGTTCTCGGTCTCGCAGTCGAGCGGCGCTACTTCAGCGTTCCCGTGAACCCACTGTCCACGGTGAAGTGGTCGGCGCCGAAGTCAACTGAGGAGGTCGATCCGGCGAGCGTCGCCAACCCTCGTCAGGTTCAGGAACTACTCGGCGGCGTGCGCGCGCAGAGCGACCGCGGCGCACACCTCGAAGCCTTCTTCGGGTGCCTCTACTACGCCTCTATGCGCCCCGCTGAGGCCGTGGGCCTGACCGCGTCGCAGTGCCACCTCCCCAAGCGTGGCTGGGGGCGGCTCACGCTCCGCGGAGGCATCGTCCACGCCGGCCACGGTTGGACGGACGACGGCCGAGCCCACCAGGACCGCCACTTGAAGGCGCGAGCGGCCCGAGACTCGCGTGTGGTGCCGATTCCGCCGCACTTCGTGGCCATGCTCCGATGGCACATCACGCGCTACGGCGCGGCTCCGGATGGTCGGCTCTTCCGGACGAGTCGTGGCGGCGTGATTCAGGACACAGGTTATGGCGAGGTCTGGGCGGAGGCCCGAAGCGCGATCCTCTCCCCCACCGAGGCGGCATCGCCGCTCGCGCGGCGCCCGTACGACCTGAGGTGCGCCGGCGTCTCCTTCTGGCTCTTCTCCGGGGTCGATCCGATGGAGGTGGCCCGCCGGGCCGGGCACTCTGTCGCGGTGCTTCTCAGGGTCTACGCGAAGGTTCTGGCGCAGGCGCAGGACCGGGCGAACCGCCAGATCGAGGCTGGCCTGCGGGAATGGCACGGAAACGGCTCGTCCCCCGGGGGACGCCTGGGGGACACAGGCTGATCAGGGCCGGGACACACCCGGGACTGGGTGAGACAAGCCTCGCTTTTCGACCCTCGTTCGAATCTCGATGTTCGAACAAAAAGAGACCCCCTCCTCGCTGCGTTTCCGCAGTTCGGAGGGGGTTTTCCCAAGTGTGGCGGCGCCAGGATTCGAACCTGGGAAGGCTGAGCCGGCAGATTTACAGTCTGCTCCCTTTGGCCGCTCGGGCACACCGCCTTGGGTTCGCTGCCTCGGGCCCCGCTTTGCGGCGGTGCTCGCTGGCAACGACGTAAACAATACCTGATGCACGGGGGTGCTTCGCCACCCGATTGATCGGCGGCCGGGCGCGGCACGGTGGCTAGGCTGCTCTCGGCGCGGCTTCCCCGGCGCGCACCCCGCGCAGAACCCGGCCGGAAGCCGAGCAGTACCCGATCCACCCCCGATACAAGGAGCCACAGGACATGGCCGACTCCAGTTTCGACATCGTCTCGAAGGTCGAGCGGCAGGAGGTCGACAACGCCCTCAACCAGGCCGCCAAGGAGATCTCGCAGCGTTACGACTTCAAGAACGTGGGCGCATCCATCTCCTGGTCCGGCGAGAAGATCCTGATGGAGGCCAACGGCGAGGAGCGGGTCAAGGCCATCCTCGACATCTTCCAGACCAAGCTGGTCAAGCGCGGGATCTCGCTGAAGTCGCTGGACGCGGGCGAGCCGCAGCTCTCCGGCAAGGAGTACAAGATCTTCGCCTCCATCGAGGAGGGCATCTCCCAGGAGAACGCCAAGAAGGTCGCGAAGACGATCCGCGACGAGGGTCCCAAGGGTGTCAAGGCGCAGGTGCAGGGCGACGAGCTGCGCGTCAGCTCGAAGAGCCGTGACGACCTGCAGAGCGTCCAGCAGCTGCTCAAGGGCAAGGACTTCGACTTCGCGCTGCAGTTCGTGAACTACCGGTAGGACCGGACCGCGCAAGCGAAAGGGGCGGCGCCCGGCGGGTGCCGCCCCTTCCTGCTGCCGGCTGCAGCTCAGCGGCGACTGCGCGAGTCGCCGAAGAAGATGCGGTAGGCGATCAGCAGGACGAGGGCGCCGCCGATCGCGGCGACCCAGGTGGCGCCGTCGTAGAAGTCCGTGGATATGGGGCGGTCCAGCCAACGGGACGATATCCAGCCGCCGATGAAGGAACCGGCCACACCGATGAGGATGGTGCCGACCAAGCCGCCCGGATCGCGGCCGGGCAACAGGAACTTGGCGATGGCACCGGCCAGCAGTCCAAGGATGATCCAGCCGATGATGCTCATGCCGCGTTCTGCCCTTCTGTAGTGCTGTGGCGCCTACTGCCTTGCTGCGGCGCCTTGTTGCGTCGTTCTCGCCGGGACGCCGAGTGCGTCGCCGCCGTGGCTCCCTGCTGCCCAGAAGGACGACGGGTAGGCCCGATGCGGTTGCACGAGCCCTTTAGGGTGCGGCGCATGACACCGTCGGGGACGCCTCTTCGCAGGGCGCTGGGCGTGCGGGACGCCGTGGTCGTCGGTCTCGGGTCGATGATCGGGGCGGGCGTCTTCGCGGTGCTCGGGCCCGCGGCGCGGGCGGCCGGTACGGGGGTGCTGTACGCGCTCGCGGTGGCGGCCCTGGTGGCCTACTGCAACGCGATGTCCTCGGCGCGGCTCGCGGCCGTGTATCCGGTGTCCGGCGGCACGTACGTGTACGGGCGGGAGCGGCTCGGGCCCTTCTGGGGGTATCTGGCGGGCTGGGCGTTCGTCGTCGGCAAGTCCGCCTCGTGCGCGGCGATGGCGCTGACCGTGGGGACGTACGTGTGGCCGGGGCAAGCGCACGCGGTGGCGGTCGCCGCGGTCGTGGTGCTGACCGCCGTGAACTGCTTCGGGGTGGAGAAGTCGGCCTGGCTGACGCGGATCGCCGTCGCGCTCGTGCTCGCCGTCCTGGCGGCCGTCGTGGTGGCGTGTGCGGGCTCGGGGAGCGCCGAGGGCGCCCGGCTCGCCCCCGGGCTCTCCGAGGGCGTGAGCGGCGTACTGGGCGGCGCCGGGCTGCTGTTCTTCGCGTTCGCCGGGTACGCGCGCGTGGCGACGCTCGGTGAGGAGGTGCGGGACCCGGCGCGGACCATTCCGCGGGCGATCCCCGTGGCACTCGGGATCACGCTGGTCGTGTACGCGGCCGTGGGCGCCGCGGCCGTCGCCGTGCTCGGCGTGGAGGGGCTCGCGCGGGCCTCGGCCCCGCTGGCGGACGCCGTACGGGCGGCGGGCGGCGACGTGCTCGTGCCGGTGGTGCGGGCGGGTGCGGCGGTGGCGGCGCTCGGGTCGCTGCTGGCGCTGGTCCTGGGGGTGTCCCGGACGACGCTCGCGATGGCGCGGGACCGGCATCTGCCGGGCGCCCTGGCGGCCGTGCACCCACGCTTCCAGGTGCCGCGGCGGGCCGAGCTCGCGGTGGGGGTCGTGGTAGCCGTCGTGGCGGCCCTCGGCGACGTACGCGGGGCGATCGGGTTCTCGTCGTTCGGCGTGCTGGTGTACTACGCGATCGCCAACGCCTCGGCGTGGACGCTGAGTTCCGCGGTACGCGCGCGGGCGCTGCCGGCGCTCGGGGTCGCGGGGTGCCTGGCGCCGGCGTGCTCGCTGCCCCTGTCGTCCGTCGCGGCGGGGGCGGGTGTCGTCGCCCTGGGGGCGCTCGCCTAAGCGGTCCGGGTACGCGCGCGTGGTGCGGGAGCTTCACGACGGGCCCTAGGGCCCGTCGTGAAGCTCCCGTCTGCGTCGCGACGCCTAGCGCGCCGCGAACGGCCGATCCGTGGGCACGATCTCGCGGCCGAGCGGCAGCAGCGAGATCGGGATCATCTTGAAGTTGGCGATGCCGAACGGGATGCCGATGATCGTCACACACAGGGCGAGGCCCGTGACGATGTGCGCCAGGGCGAGCCACCAGCCCGCGAGGATCAGCCACAGGACGTTGCCGACGCAGGAGGGCGCGCCCGCGTCCCGGCGCTCGACCGTCGTCTGCCCGAAGGGCCACAGGGCGTAGAGGCCGATCCGGAAGGAGGCGATGCCGAACGGGATCCCGATGATCGTCACGCACAGCAGGAGCCCGGCCAGAACGTAGCCGAGGAACAGCCAGAAGCCACTCAGGATCAGCCAGATGACGTTGAGGATTGTCTTCACTGTTGGCGACCTGCCATCTGCTCGAGGCGGGAGATGCGCTCCGCCATCGGCGGGTGCGTGGAGAACATCTTCGACATTCCCTGACCGGGGCGGAAGGGGTTGGCGATCATCATGTGGCTCGCCGTCTCGATGCGCGGCTCGGGCGGCAGGGGCAGCTGCTTCGTGCCCGCCTCGAGCTTGCGCAGGGCGCTCGCCAGGGCCAGCGGGTCACCGGTCAGCTGGGCGCCCGAGGCATCGGCCTCGTACTCGCGGGAGCGGCTGATGGCGAGCTGGATGAGGGATGCGGCGAGCGGTCCCAGGATCATGATCAGGAGCATTCCGAAGATGCCGGGGCCGTCGTCGTCGTTCGAGCGGCCGACCGGGATCAGCCACGCGAAGTTGACCAGGAACATGATCACGGAGGCGAGGGCGCCGGCGACCGAGGAGATCAGGATGTCCCGGTTGTAGACATGGCTGAGCTCGTGCCCGATGACACCGCGCAGCTCGCGCTCGTCCAGGATGCGCAGGATTCCCTCGGTGCAGCACACCGCGGCGTTGCGCGGGTTGCGGCCCGTCGCGAACGCGTTCGGCGCCTCCGTGGGCGAGATGTACAGGCGCGGCATGGGCTGACGCGCCTGCGTGGAGAGCTCGCGCACCATCCGGTACAGCGCCGGTGCCTCGAATTCGCTCACCGGGCGTGCCCGCATCGCGCGCAGGGCCAGCTTGTCGCTGTTCCAGTACGCGTACGCGTTCGTCCCCAGGGCGATGACGAGTCCGACGATGAGCCCCGTACGGCCGAAGAAGCTGCCGATGACGAGGATGAGGGCGGACAGGCCTCCGAGGAGTACGGCGGTCTTCAACCCATTGTGCCGGCGGTGCACGGTACGTCCTCCTGATGGTGCGGCAGGGGAACCCACTGCTTGCTTGACTGCTGCTTCCACTGGGTCTGGAGCCTGCGCGTGTTTCCACGTCCAGTGGACCCTCCCTGACTGGTCAACGCCAGACGAGGAGGACGAGTTCCCTTGGCCGCCCGGGACGGACCGGTGCGGGCGTGTAGGCCGACCGGGTCAGCGCTGCTGCGGCAGCCCCGCCAGTTCCAGGGCCTCCGGGTCCGGCTCGATCTCGCTCGTGCAGTGCGCGCAGCGCGTGGCGACGCCGGGGATCTGGGTGTAGCAGCGCGGGCAGTCGCGCAGGGCCGCCTTGATGTCGACGGGCTTGCCGCGGTCCAGGCGCGCCTGGAGCTTCATCATCGGGACGACGATGCAGAAGTAGAGCACCGCGGCGGTGATCAGGAAGGCGATGATCGCGCTGACGAACTTGCCGTACGGGAAGTCGGTGCCCTCGACCGTGAAGTGCGCCTCGCCGAAGTCGCCGGTCGACTGCGTGGCGATACCGATGAGCGGCGCGATGAACGCCGTACTGAGTGCGGTGACCACAGCCGTGAACGCGGTTCCGACCGCGAGGCCGATGGCCATCGTGATGATGTTTCCGCGAAGGATGAAGTCCTTGAACCCGCTCAGCACGACGCCTGTCTCCTTGGTGTGGGGATGTGATCGTTGACGTGGGGGCCGGTGGGGCGGCCCGTACGTGTGGTGCCGTACGAGGGTGCCTAGAAGAGGCCCGTCGAGGCAAAACGCAGGGCCATCTGAGGTGCGCCGGAGAGTGCCACCGCGATGACCGCGGTGAGGGCGATCGCCGCAGTGAGCGGCCTGGACGCGCGGTGGACGGCCGGTTCGCCTTCGGGGGCGCGGAAGAGGGGCGCGGTCCACTGGAGGTAGTAGAAGAGCGCGATCACGACGTTCACGGCCATGACGACGCCGAGCCAGCCCATACCCGCGTCGACGGCCGCCGAGAAGACCGTGACCTTCGCGAACAGGCCGATGATGCCCGGCGGCAGCCCCGCCAGACACAGCAGGAAGAAGCCCAGGGCGAGCGCGGCGAGCGGGTGCGAGGCGTACAGGCCCCGGTAGTCGCTGATGCGGTTCAGCGGCTTCGTACGGGCGACCAGAGCGGCCACGGCGAAGGCGCCGAGGTTCACCGCGGCGTACATGAGGGCGTACGCGAGGGTGGAGCCGATCGACTTCTGGGGGTCGTCGGAGTACGCGGCCGCGGCGATCGGCACCAGGAGGTAGCCGGCCTGCCCGACGGAGGACCAGGCGAGCAGGCGGACGGCGCTGTACGCGCGCGTGGCCTGCTGCCGCAGGGCGGCGACGTTCCCGAGGGTCATGGTCAGCGCGGCGAGCGCGGCGAGGGCCGGACCCCACACGTCGGCGTACGAGGGGAACGCGACGACCGTGACGAGGATGAGGCCGGAGAAGCCGACGGCCTTGCCGATGACCGACAAGTAGGCGGCGATCGGCAACGGTGCGCCTACGTAGGTGTCGGGTACCCAGAAGTGGAACGGGACGGCTGCCGTCTTGAAGGCGAAGCCCACAAGGGTGAGCGCGACGCCGGCCTGGGCGAGGGTGTGGAGCTGGCCGTCGACGTGAGTGAGTTCGGTGGCCACGCGCGTGAGGTGCAGGCTGCCCGTGGCCGCGTAGACGAAGCTCACGCCGAGCAGGGTGACGGCGGTCGCGGTGACCGAGGAGAGGAAGAACTTCAGGGCCGCGTCGGAGGACCGCTTGTCGCCCTGCTTGAGGCCCACGAGGGCGAAGGCGGGCAGCGAGGCGACTTCCAGGGCGACGACGAGCGTGGCCAGGTCGCGGGACGCGGGAAGCAGGGCAGCGCCCGCGGCCGAGGACAGCAGGAGGAACCAGAACTCCCCTTCGGGGAAGGGCCTGCCCGCCTTCTTGGCGTCCTTCAGGGAGCTGACCGAGAGCAGTGCGGTGAGCAGGGCGCCGGCCAGGACCAGGAACTGGATGACGAGCGTGAAGCGGTCCGCCGTGTAGCTGCACGCGTCGTACGGGACGCCCTTGAGGCAGAACGTGGAGCGCTCGTCCCCGATCAGCGGCAGCAGCGCGAGAGCGGCTGCGGCCAGGCCCGCGACCGAGATCCAGCCCAGCAGCGGCTTGCGGTGTTCCGCCACGAACAGGTCGGCGACCAGCACGACGAGGGCCACGACCGCCGCGATCGTGGGCGGCGCGATGGCGACCCAGTCGACGGACTGGACGAGGGACGCCACGGAGGGCGCGGCGACGGCGATCACTGGATGCCTCCTGCAAGGAGCTTCTGCACGGCCGGATTCGTGAGGCCGAGCAGGGCGGCGGGCCACAGGCCCGCGAGCACGGTGAGGGCGACGAGCGGGGTCCAGGTGGCGAACTCGTAGCCGCGCACGTCGGCGAGCACGGGAGCCTCCGGGGCCGCCGGGGCTTCCTTGGGGCGGGGGCCCATGCAGACGCGGCGGACCAGGATCAGCATGTACGCGGCGGTGAGCAGCGTGCCGAAGGCCGCGATCGACATGAAGACCAGGAACGCCGGGCGGCTGAGGTCGTCGGCGGGCTTGAACGCGCCGAACAGGGCGAGCATCTCGCCCCAGAACCCGGCCAGTCCCGGCAGCCCGAGCGAGGCGACGGCCGCGAAGGCGAGCAGGCCGCCGAGGCGCGGCGCCTTGCCGTACAGGGCCATGCCGCCCTGCTCGGCAAGGGCGTCGAGGTCGCTGGTGCCGGCCCGGTCCTTGAGCGCGCCGACCAGGAAGAAGAGCAGGCCGGTGATGAGGCCGTGGGCGATGTTGGCGAACAGCGCGCCGTTCACCCCGGTCGGGCTCATCGACGCGATGCCGAGGAGCACGAAGCCCATGTGGCCGACGGAGGAGTACGCGATGAGGCGCTTGAGGTCGCCCTTCGCGCCCTGCTTGGCCAGGTTCAGGCAGGCCAGGGACCCGTAGATGATCCCGATGACGGCGAGCGCGGCGAGGTACGGCGCGAAGGTCCGCATCCCGTCGGGCGCGACGGGCAGCACGATCCGGACGAACCCGTACGTACCCATCTTCAGCAGGACACCGGCCAGGAGGACCGAGCCGACGGTCGGGGCGGCGGTGTGGGCATCGGGCAGCCAGCTGTGCAGCGGCCACATCGGGGTCTTCACCGCGAGCCCGATCCCGATCGCGAGAACGGCGATGACCTGCACGGATGTGGTCAGACCCCGACCGTTGTCAGTGGCGAGTGCCACCATGTCGAATGTGCCTGACTTAACGCCGATAAGGAGGAGGCCGAGCAGCATCACGACGGAGCCGAGCAGGGTGAAGAAGATGAACTTCCAGGCCGCCTGCGCTCGTTGCTCGCCGCCCCATCGTGCGATGAGGAAGTACATCGGAATGAGGACAATCTCGAACGCGAGGAAGAAGAGGAGCAGGTCCAGGACGGCGAAGGTCGCCAGCGTGCCCGATTCCAGGACCAGGATCAGGGCGACGAACGCCTTGGGGGACGGCCCGGCCGGCATGTGGAAGTAGGAGTACAGCGCGCACAGGAACGTGAGCAGCGCCGTGAGCACGAGGAGGGGGAGGGAGATGCCGTCGATGCCGAGGTGGATACGCACGTCGAGCGCGGGGATCCAGCTGATGTCGGTCGTGGCCTGCATCCTCGACGGCTGGTCGTGGTCGAAGCCGAGCGCGAGGACGATCGCGGCGATGAGGATCACGCCGGTCACGGTCACGCCGTGGCGGAGCACGGCCTGGTCGGGTGACTTCCCCTTCAGCCCGGGCGGGGCGGGGAGGAGAGCGCCGACGGCTCCGACGAGCGGGCCGACGACGATCAATGCGAGAAGGAACTGCATCACGGATTCGCTGATATCGATCACGGCTGCTCACGCTCCGGCGGTGGCGACGAGGACGACGGCGACCACCAGGACGACGGTGCCTGCGAGCAGTGCGCTGAGGTAGGTCTGCACATTGCCGGTCTGGGCCCTGCGCACGGCCCAGCCCAGCGCCTTGGGCGCTTCGGCCGCTCCGCGTACGTAGGTGTCGACGACGGCGCGGTCGAGGAAGCGGACCAGCGTGGCGCCGGCCTGCACCGGGCGGACGAAGAGCGCCGCGTAGACGGCGTCGAGGTGGAAGCCGACGACCGCGTGGCGGTGCAGCGGGCCGAGCAGCAGACGGCCGGGATCGGCCGGGTCGGGGGCGCTCGCGACGTCGCCGTACGCGGGGGCATGCGTGGCGATGGCCTCGGCCTCGACCAGGCCCGCGTCACCGGTCCCGGTGTCGACCGCGACGGCGCCGATCGGAATGCGGTGGGCGGCCATCGCGGTGGTGTGCCGCCAGGCCGCGTACGTCATCAGGCCGCCGACGAGGGCGAAGCCGGTACCGAGGACGGAGGTGGTCAGCGTCGGGGTGAGGGAGCGGCCGTCGAACCAGTCGGGGAGCACGCCCGCGAGCAGTCCGAAGCCGAGGGAGGGGATCGCGAGGACCCACAGGACGACGTTCATCGTGACCGGCTGCCTGCCGTGGTCGGGGGCCTCGGCCCCGCGGCCGTTGAACGCGAGGAGCCACAGGCGGGCCGCATAGGCGGCGGTGAGGAGGGCCGTGACCAGGCCCGCCACGAGGACGATCCAGCCGGAGGCGACCGGCGCGGTCAGCACGCCGTTCTCATGGCCGGTGGCGGTGTGCTCGGCGGCGCCGAGCACGGCCTCCTTGGAGAAGAAGCCGCTGAACGGCGGGATCGCGGCGAGCGCGAGCAGCGCCACGGTCATCGTCCAGAAGGCGTCGGGCACGCGGTCGCGCAGGTCCTTCATGCGGGACATGGCGGCCAGCGAGTTGGTGCCGGCGGCGTGGATGATCACGCCCGCCGCGAGGAACAGCAGCGCCTTGAAGGCGCCGTGGGACAGGAGGTGGAAGACGGCGGCGTCGCGGTTGCCGACGGCGAGGGCGCCGGTCATGTAGCCGAGTTGGCCGACGGTCGAGTACGCGAGGACCCGCTTGATGTCGTCCTGGGCGAGCGCGGCGAGGGCCGAGCCGAGCATGGTCACCGCGGCCATCACCGCGAGGACGATCAGCGCTGCCTGCGAGGCGGCGAAGACCGGGAGGAGGCGGGCGACGAAGTAGACGCCGGCGGCGACCATCGTCGCGGCGTGGATGAGTGCGGAGACGGGCGTGGGGCCCGCCATCGCGTCGGGCAGCCAGGTGTGCAGCGGGAACTGCGCGGACTTGCCCGCCACACCGGCGAGGAGCAGGAGGGCGATCAGGGTCGGGTGGTCGAGGCCCGCCTCGCTCGTGACCTTGCCCAGGATCGTCGTGATGCGGAACGAGCCCGTGTCGACGGCGAGCGCGAACAGGCCGATGAGGAAGGGGACGTCGCCGAGCTTCGTGACCAGGAACGCCTTGAGGGAGGCGGCCCGCGCCTCGGGGGTCTCCCAGTAGTGGCCGACGAGGAAGTACGAGCAGATGCCCATGACTTCCCAGCCGACCAGCAGGACCATCAGGTCGCCCGAGTAGACGACCAGGAGCATCGCGGAGGTGAACAGCGAGACGAGCGCGGCGTACGAGGGGTAGCGCGGGTCGTCGCGCAGATAGCCCGTCGAGTAGATCTGCACGCAGGTCGCGACCAGGCCGACGAGAACGGCGACGAGGGCGGCGAAACCGTCGATGTGCAGGGCGAGTTCGATCGGCACGGAGCCGGTCGGGGCGAGCTGCGTGTGCGCGTCGAGGGCGGCCGTGCCGTTGCCCGTGCCGCCGCCCTGGTCGAGGGCGACGACGGCGGCGAGGACCAGCGCGGCCAGCGTCGGCAGGACGGCCAGCGGGCGGACGAAGCCGGGGGCCGTGCGGCCGAGGAGCAGGCCGGCGACGGCGCCGAGGAACGGCAGGAGGGGGACGAGGACGGCGAGGTTCGTCGTGGTCACGCGGTGGCCTCGGCCTTCTCGTCCGGGGTGCCGGCGGTGGTGGCCGCCGGGGTCTCGGACGGGTCGTGCGGGTCGTCGTCCGGGTCGTGGGGCTCGGCGGAGTCGCGGAGCTTGTCGATGTCCGACGTGCCGCGGTTCCGGTAGACGGCCAGGACGATCGCCAGGCCGATGCCGATCTCGGCGGCGGCGATGGCGATGGTGAACAGGGTGAGGGCCTGGCCCGCGTGGAGGGTGTCGCGCAGCCAGACGTCGAAGGCGACGAGGTTCAGGTTGACGGCGTTGAGCATCAGCTCGACCGACATCAGGACCAGGATCGCGTTGCGGCGGGCCAGTACGCCGTACAGGCCCGTGCAGAAGAGGAGGGAGGAGAGGACGGCGGGATAGGCGAGGTGCATCAGCGGGTTCCCTCGCCTTCGGCTGCCGCGGCGGATGCGGCCGCGCCGGTGGTCTCGGCGGCGTTCTTCTTGCGGGACAGGACGATCGCGCCGACCAGGGCGGCGAGCAGGAGCACCGAGAGCGCCTCGAACGGCAGGACCCAGTGCTTGAAGAGGATCGAACCGGTCACGTCCGTGCTGCCCTGGACCGGGCCGTCGAGGTCGATCCAGGTCGTGCGGAACGCGTCGACGACGACCCAGACCAGGGCGGCGGCGGAGGCGACGGCCACGGTCAGGGCGGCCCACCGGTTGGGGCTGTCCGCGTCCGGTGAAAGGCCGATGGGCGCGCGGGTCAGCATCAGACCGAACAGGAGGAGGACCACGACGGACCCGACGTAGATGAGGACCTGCACCCAGGCGATGAACTCGGCGGTGAGCAGGAGGTACTCGACGGCGAGGCCGCCGAGGGCGACGACGAGCCACAGGGCGGCGTGCACCAGTTGCTTCGTCGTGACGGTGGCGATCGCCGCGGCGAAGGTCACCAGGCCCACGAGCACGAAGGCGATCTCGACGCCCGACGGGGAGAGGAACCCGGGACTGTCGGCTGCCGTGGCGACGGCCGCCGGTACGGCGAGGGTCATGCGGTGGGCTCCTCTCCGGACTCGGTCGGGGCGGCGGCCGGAGGTGCCTGGGCGGCCGCCAGCTTGTCCGCGGCCTTGCGGGCCGCCGTCAGTTCCTTGGGGTCCTCGGCCGCGGGGTCGAGGGCGGGTGGGGACGGCACCGTCCACATCCACTCGCGGAGCTTGTCGCGCTCGTGGGTGAGCTCGCG
Organism: Streptomyces sp. NPDC051684; assembly: GCF_044453445.1. Classification (NCBI taxonomy): domain Bacteria; kingdom Bacillati; phylum Actinomycetota; class Actinomycetes; order Kitasatosporales; family Streptomycetaceae; genus Streptomyces; species Streptomyces sp. NPDC051684. The sequence goes on from NZ_JBITCS010000001.1 coordinate 451,035, forward strand.
GATGTCCGTCTCGGCGTACTCGAACTCCGGGGACCAGAACAGCGCGTCGAAGGGACACACCTCGATGCAGATACCGCAGTACATGCAGAGGGAGAAGTCGATGGCGAAACGGTCGAGGACGTTGCGGCTGCGCTCGCGGCCACCGGGTGCGGCGGGCGGCACCGTCTCCTTGTGGGAGTCGATGTAGATGCACCAGTCGGGGCACTCACGGGCGCACAGCATGCAGACCGTGCAGTTCTCCTCGAACAGACCGATCACGCCGCGGGTGCGCGGCGGGAGTTCGGGCTGGGCCTCGGGGTACTGCTCGGTGACGGTCTTCTTCGTCATGGTGCGCAGGGTGACGGCGAGGCCCTTGGCCAGGCCGCTGCCGGGGATCGGGGCCATTAGTTGATCGCCACCTTCACGATTCCGGTGAGCGCGATCTGCGCGAGGGCGAGGGGGACGAGCGTGGTCCAGGCGAGCTTTTGCAGCTGGTCCTCGCGCAGTCGGGGGTATGTGACGCGGAGCCAGATCACGACGAAGGCGAGGACCGCCGTCTTGAGCAGGGTCCACACCCAGCCCAGACCGTCCGCGCCCCACGGGCCGTGCCAGCCGCCCAGGAAGAGCACCGTGGTCAGTCCGCAGAGCACCACGATGCCCGCGTACTCGGCGAGCAGGAACAGGGCGAAGCGCAGGCCCGTGTACTCGGTGTACGCGCCGAAGATGATCTCGGAGTCGGCGACCGGCATGTCGAAGGGCGGGCGCTGGAGCTCGGCGAGGCCCGACACGAAGAAGACGAGGGCGCCGACGATCTGCCAGGGCAGCCACCACCACTCGAAGGCGTCGAGGATGCCGGGCAGGGAGACCGTTCCGGCGGCCATCGCCACGGAGGCCGCGGCGAGCAGCATCGGGAGTTCGTACGCCAGGAGCTGGGCCGCCGTGCGCAGACCGCCGAGGAGGGAGAACTTGTTGGCGCTCGCCCAGCCCGCCATCAGCGAGCCGAGCACGCCGACACCCATGACCGCGAGGACGAAGAAGATGCCCGCGTCGACGACCGCGCCGACCGCGCCGTCGCCGGGTCCGACCGGGATGGCGAGCAGCACGAGGAGGTACGGGAGGAGGGCGACAGCGGGGGCGAGTTGGAAGACGCGGCGGTCGGCGTCGGCCGGGACCACGTCCTCCTTCTGCGCGAACTTGACGCCGTCGGCGACCAGTTGGGCCCAGCCGTGGAAGCCGCCCGCGTACATGGGGCCGAGGCGGCCCTGCATGTGGGCCATGACCTTGTGCTCGGTCTGGCCGACGATCAGGGGCAGCACCAGGAAGGCGACGAAGACGACGACGAGGCGCAGGGCGACGTCGAGGGCGTCGGTCACTCGTTGCCTCCGTTGGTATCCGTGGTGTCTGCGGTGTCCGTGGTGCCAGTCGGGCCCTCGGAGTTGTCCTTCGGGCTCTCGGCCGGAGTGGCGTCCGGGGTGGATTGGGGCGCGGCTTCGGGAGTGGCTTGCGGCTTCTTCGGGTCCTCGTCGAACGCGGGTTTGGCGTGGTGCCAGGGTGCGTCGCTCGAACGGGGTTCCGGCGCCGACTCCGTCTCCGGGGCCGGGGCCTGCGGCTCGGTGGGCGTGGTGCGTTGCGAGGCGGAGCCCTGGGAGGCGCTGCGGGAGCGCCGTACCGGACGCGGCGCGGCCTCCGGGGCCTTCGAGGCCTCCGGGGTTTCATCCGCAGGTGCGGCCGCCGCGGCCTGGCTCGCCGAGCCCTGGGTCGCGGACCTGGTGCGCCGCGCGGGCCGCTCCCCCGCGGCACCCGCCGCGCCTGCGCCCCCGGCTCGCGCGCCGCGGGCCGGTCGCGCCGGGGCAGGCGGCAACTGCCCCTTCAGCGGCCCCCATTCGTTCGGGTCGGGGACGCCTGGCGGCAGCATCTGGCGCCTCTTGGGGCCGCCGTGCTCGGACTCCCCCGGCTCCTTCGCGCCGGGCCACGCCTTCGCGACGCGGGCCGCGAGCACGAAGTCCTTGCGCAGCGGGTGCCCTTCGAAACCGTCGGGCAGCAGGAGCGGGTCGAGGCCCGGGTGGTCGGTGAAGTCGACGCCGAACATCTCGTGCGTCTCGCGCTCGTGCCAGGCCGCGCCCGCGTACACACCGACCGCCGACGCGAGCACGGGGGCCGCGTGCGGGACGGTCGTGCGCAGCATCAGGCGACGTACGGAACCGGGGGCGACGGCCGCGACGTGCGCGCACACGCGGAAGCCGTCCGCCGGCTCGTCGACGGCGCTCAGCCAGTCGAAATAGCTGCACCCCAGGGTCGTACGGGCCGTCTCCAGAGCCTGGATCCACTGCGCCGCCGGGACGTCGACGGTCAGCAGGTCGTACGCCTCCTCGACTGTCGCCTCCGGGCCGAACAGCTCGTCGACGGGGGCAGGGAGCCAGCTCATCGCTCACCCCCGGAAGGCGCGGGCGGCTGGACGAGGCCGCTGCTCAGCGCCGCCGCCGAAGGGCGGCCCGCCGCCGCGTCGGCGGACGCGTACCGCTCGCCGAGCGACTCGCGGGCGATCTTCTCCTGGAGCTTGAGGATGCCCTGGAGCAGCGCCTCCGGACGGGGCGGGCACCCAGGCACGTAGACATCCACCGGGATGATCTGGTCGACGCCCTTGGTCACCGAGTACGAATCCCAGTACGGGCCACCGCAGTTGGAGCAGGCGCCGAACGAGATGACGTACTTCGGCTCGGGCATCTGCTCGTACAGCCGCTTCACGGCGGGCGCCATCTTGTCGGTCACCGTGCCGGACACGACCATCAGGTCGGCCTGGCGCGGGCCCGGTGCGAACGGGATCACGCCGAGCCGGATGAAGTCGTGGCGCGCCATGGACGCGGCGATGAACTCGATGGCGCAGCAGGCGAGGCCGAAGTTGAAGACCCACAGGCTGTAGCGGCGGCCCCAGTTGAGGACCACCTTCATCGGCTCGGGGGCGAGCCGCGAGAGCACGCCCAGCTTCTTCGGCTCGGGAAGCAGTACGGGTTCCTGGGGAGTCACGGCGCTCACGTCCACGTAAGGACGCCCTTCTTGTATGCGTACAGCAGGCCCACGGTGAGGAAGCCGAGAAAGATGAACATCTCGACGAGGGTCGTCGCGCCGTATCCCGGCGCGGCGAAGACCGTGGCCCAGGGGAAGAGGAAGATCGAGTCGACCGCGAAGATCACGTAGAGGAAGGCGTAGACGTAGTAGCGGACCTGGGTGTGCGCCCAGCCGTCGCCGACGGGGTCGACGCCGCATTCGTATGTGAGGAACTTTTCCCTGGTGGGGACCACCGGGCGCAGCAACTTCCCCGAGCCGAAGGCGACGGCGACGAAGAGCACGCCGACGACGGCGAGCAGTCCGACGACCGAGTACGACTGGAAGTAGTCCGCCGCGATGACGGTCACGTCCGATCCCGTCACGTACCTGCGCCCCTCGCGAGTTCGTTGTGTTCGACGATCTGTACGCACGGGAGTCTAGGCCCTGTTAAAGGGACGGTAAGCAGCCCGGTGCCGAGGGCTTCGCCGAAGGACCCCGGCGAGGTGGGGCTCGTGGTGGGGTTAACCCCCGCTCAACTTGGCGGTCGTCCTCATGGCGCCCCGCCCCGGGCCAGGGCACTCTTGCCGCTATGACCGAGCCACTCGACGCCCCCGAAGACCACCCGGTGCTGCCCCCGCCACGAATCGGGTACGACAGCACCACGTGGAAGGAGATCGCCTATCTCCTGAGCAGCTTCCCGCTGTCCATCTTCGGATTCGTGTACGCCGTCACGATGGTGTCGCTCGGCGCGGGCCTCACGGTCACGGTGATCGGGCTTCCGCTGATCGCCGCCGGACTCAGCGGCGCACGGCTGCTCGGCAAGGCGGAGCGCGGGCGGGCGCGGGCGCTGCTCGGTGTGCGCATCGAGGAGCCGAGCCCGCTGCCGGTGCGCCGCTCGGCCGGCTTCTTCGGCTGGCTGTGGACCGGGCTCAAGGACCCGGTGGGCTGGCGCACGGTGCTGTACGAGGTGATCCGGCTGCCCTGGGCGATCCTGACGTTCACGCTCACGCTGGTCGGCCTGTTCGTGCTGTGGCCCGTGCTGCCGTTCATCGCGCGCGGTCTGGGCAACGCGGACCGGGCGATGGTGCGGGCGCTGCTCTCCCCCTCCGACGAGTTGGAGCGGCGGATCGCGGAGCTGGAGTCGGACCGCGGCGTCGTCGTCGACACGGCCGCCGCCGACCTGCGGCGCATCGAGCGCGATCTGCACGACGGGGCGCAGGCCCGCCTGGTCAATCTGGCCATGGGGCTCGGCCTCGCCAAGGAGAAGCTCCTGGAGGGCCAGGCCGACGACGCGGTGGCCGCGATGGTCGACGAGGCGCACGGCGAGGTCAAACTCGCGCTGCAGGAACTGCGGGACCTGGCGCGCGGCATCCATCCGGCGGTCCTCACCGACCGCGGGCTCGACGCGGCCCTGTCCTCCGTGGCCTCGCGCTGCACGGTGCCGGTGAAGGTGACGGCCGAGCTGCCGGGCCGGCCCGCGGAGGCGATCGAGGGCATCGCCTACTTCACGGTCTCCGAACTCCTCCAGAACGTGAGCAAGCACAGTGGCGCGCGATCGGCCTCGGTGGACGTGTGGCGCTCGCAGGACCGGCTGCTCATACAGGTCTGGGACGACGGCCGGGGCGGCGCGAGCCTGGACAAGGGGACCGGCATGTCGGGCCTCGCGGAGCGGCTCGACGCGGTGGACGGCCTGTTCGTCGTGGACTCGCCGGACGGCGGCCCGACCACGATCACGGCGGAGCTGCCGTGGCGCGACAGGACCGAGCCGATACGGCAGGGGTAGGGAAAACCCCCGGTCGAAGACGCCGACCCGCCGCATGGTCGCGGGACGCGCGCACGAGGAGGCTTGAAGCAGAGCCCGAGAAAGCAGAACGACGGCTCCCCGGTGGGCCTCGACGGCCCTGAGCAGAACGGACGGACACCGATGGCCACGCACCAGTACGGATATCGCGACCAGAGCGACGCGTACGCGTACTCGTACGACGAGCGCCGCGACGGCCGTTACGGCTTGGACGGTGGGCGCGGAGCCGGTTCGGGTCCGCGCCGGGGGCTGCGGCGGCTGCCGGCCGGGCTGCGGGCGCCGTTCGAGGGGCGGACGTGGCGGGAGTTCGGGTATCTGCTGCTCAGCCTGCCGCTCAGCATCGTCGGATTCGTGTGGGCCGTGACGATGACCTCGCTGGGGGTGGGCCTGCTGGTCACGTTCATCGGGGTTCCGGTGCTCGCGGCGGCGCTCGCCGGGTCGCGCGGACTCGGGGCGCTGGAGCGGGTGCGGGCGCGCGGGCTGCTCGGCGTCGAGGTCGGCACGCCGGAACCGCTGCGGCCGCGCACGGGCGGGCCGATGGGGTGGATCGGGGCGACGCTCAAGAGCGGCGTCTCGTGGCGGCATCTGCTGTACGGGGTGCTGCACATGCTGTGGGCGGTGTTCGGGTTCTCCGTGGGGCTGAGCTTCTGGGCGACCGGCTGGACGACGCTCACGTATCCGGTGTGGCGCTGGGTGTTCCCCACGTACGTGGGGCAGGACGGCATTCAGTTGTACGGGGACGCCGGCCACGCCGTGTACCTGGACAACCCCTTCGAGATCGCGGTGACCGCGGGGCTCGGGCTGCTCGTCACGCTGGCCACGCCATGGGTGATCCGGGCGCTGACGACGGTGGACCGGCTGATGGTGGTGGGACTGCTCGGCCCCTCGCGGCTCGCGTCGCGCGTGGTGGAACTGGAGTCGGACCGGGGCGTCGTGGCCGACACGGCGGCGGCCGATCTGCGGCGCATCGAGCGCGATCTGCACGACGGGGCGCAGGCCCGTCTGGTCGGCCTGGCCATGGATCTCGGGGTGGCCAAGGAGAAGCTGAGCGAGGACCCGGCGACGGCGGCGCGCATGGTGGACGAGGCGCACGGCGAGGTGAAGACGGCGTTGCAGGAGCTGCGGGACCTGGCGCGCGGGATCCATCCGGCGGTGCTGACCGACCGGGGGCTCGACGCGGCGTTGTCGGCGGTGGCCTCGCGGTGCGCGGTGCCGGTGCAGGTGGAGGTCGACCTGGTGGAGCGGCCCGCGCCGGCCATCGAGGGCATCGCCTACTTCACGGTCTCCGAACTCCTCCAGAACGTGAGCGAGCACAGCGGGGCGACGCGGGCAGAGGTCGATGTGTGGCGGGCGCAGGACCGGTTGATGGTGCAGGTGTACGACAACGGGGGCGGCGGAGCGGTGGCTGGATCGGGAGGGGCATCGCGCAGCGATTCGGTTGAGGGCGGTGGTGGGCGACGGGCGGGCGGGTCCGGGTTGGCGGCGCTCGCGGGGCGTCTCGATGCGGTCGACGGGATTCTGGTGGTCGAGTCGCCTGCGGGTGGGCCGACGCGGGTGACGGCGGAGTTGCCGTGGCGGCGGCCGTGACACGGGCTTGACCCCGGGTGTCGTGGCGCGGCACCGTTCCGCCCCGCCCCACCCGCGGCCGGGGCCCCTCGACCGTCACGCGGCACCGGGGCGCCGCACCCCCGCGAGGCCGACGCCCCCGGAGGGGGCGGTGGGTGGGAGATGGGCGGTGGCACGGGTCCGTAGCGCCGGTGCCGGTACATCAAGCCCCTGCGGCGCTTGAGCAGCGGGGCACGGGGCAGAGCCCCGAATCTTTTGAAGCCCCGCCGGCGCTTGAGGCGCGGGGCACGGGGCGGCGCCCCGCGGCCGCAACCCCGGGTCCGGGGCGGAACCCGATGGCCGCAACCCCGGGAGCCGACACCGACGCCGACACCGACGCAGCCCCGCCTACCGAAGGGGAGGGCGGCGCCGCGCAACACCCCCACCCGCACAACCCACCCGCAGCTGTCCCCCGATCCTGGAATGCTGGGGGCATCAGGATCGACCGATCCCGGCGCGCACCGTGCCGGGACGCTCGTGCGCTGGGGGGCCGAAGAACGTGGAGGACAAGGTGCGGGTCGTCATCGCCGAGGATTCAGTGCTGCTCAGGGAGGGCCTGACCCGGTTGCTCACGGACCGCGGGCACGAGGTCGTCGCGGGTGTCGGCGACGGGGAAGCGCTGGTCAAGACCATCATCGAGCTGGGGGCGCAGGAGCAGCTGCCGGACGTGGTCGTCGCGGACGTACGGATGCCGCCCACGCACACCGACGAGGGCGTGCGCGCGGCGGTCCGCCTGCGGGCCCGGTTCCCGGACCTCGGGGTGCTGGTCCTCTCGCAGTACGTGGAGGAGCAGTACGCGACCGAACTGCTCGCCGGTTCGAGCCGCGGCGTCGGGTACCTGCTCAAGGACCGGGTCGCCGAGGTACGGGAGTTCGTGGACGCGGTGGTGCGGGTCGCCGAGGGCGGTACGGCGCTCGACCCCGAGGTGGTCGCGCAACTGCTCGGCCGCAGCCGCAAGCAGGACGTGCTGGCGAATCTGACGCCCCGCGAGCGCGAGGTGCTCGGCCTGATGGCGGAGGGACGTACGAACTCGGCCATTGCCCGGCAGCTCGTGGTGAGCGACGGCGCGGTCGAGAAGCACGTCAGCAACATCTTCCTGAAGCTCGGCCTGTCCCAGAGTGACGGGGATCACCGCCGCGTACTGGCGGTGCTGACCTACCTGAACTCCTGATTACCTGACACCCTGTCAGATACGACGGGCAGCGAGCACAGGAGACAGCCAAGAACCATCGACCGACCGAGCGCGTCTTCCGCAGGGGAATCACCACACAAATCGGGGCGACCCGCCGTCTCATTTGGCGGTCCACCATACGAATCGCCTCAGGAAGGCGACCCTTACAGACGTAGGGTGGGCCGTGGGTGGGTCGGTGGGACGGCCGTGCCCGCACAGCCGCCTCGAGGGAGGTCCAGTTCAGTGACCAGCCAGGTCAGTAGCACCACCGAGCAGGCCGACGGAACCGACAGCGCTGTCGTCGGCGGGCAGCGCACATCGGCCGGTGAATCGAGCAAGGACGTACGGCGTGTGGACCGGGTGATCATCCGGTTCGCGGGTGACTCCGGTGACGGCATGCAGCTCACGGGGGACCGCTTCACTTCGGAGACCGCGTCGTTCGGCAACGATCTCTCCACACTGCCGAACTTCCCGGCCGAGATCCGCGCTCCCGCGGGGACGCTGCCGGGCGTGTCCTCCTTCCAGCTGCACTTCGCCGACCACGACATCCTCACGCCGGGCGACGCGCCGAACGTACTGGTGGCGATGAATCCGGCCGCGTTGAAGGCGAACATCGGGGACGTGCCGCGCGGCGCCGAAGTCATCGTCAACACCGATGAGTTCACCAAGCGGGCGATGCAGAAGGTCGGTTACGACACCAGCCCGCTGGAGGACGGGTCGCTCGACGGGTACCACGTGCATCCGGTGCCGCTGACGACGCTGACCGTCGAGGCGCTGAAGGAGTTCGAGCTCTCGCGCAAGGACGCGGGCCGCTCGAAGAACATGTTCGCGCTCGGCCTGCTGTCGTGGATGTACCACCGGCCGACCGAGGGCACGGAGAAGTTCCTCAAGGCCAAGTTCGCCAAGAAGCCCGAGATCATGAAGGCGAACCTCGCCGCGTTCCACGCGGGCTGGAACTTCGGCGAGACGACCGAGGACTTCGCGGTCTCCTACGAGGTCGCCCCCGCCGCCACCGCCTTCCCCACCGGCACGTACCGCAACATCTCGGGGAACCTGGCCCTGTCCTACGGGCTGATCGCCGCATCGAAGCAGGCGGACCTGCCGCTGTACCTGGGCTCGTACCCGATCACGCCGGCGAGCGACATCCTGCACGAACTCAGCAAGCACAAGAACTTCGGCGTGCGCACCTTCCAGGCCGAGGACGAGATCGCCGGCATCGGTGCCGCGCTCGGCGCCGCCTTCGGCGGGTCCCTGGCCGTCACCACGACCTCCGGCCCCGGTGTCGCGCTCAAGTCCGAGACCATCGGCCTCGCCGTGAGCCTCGAACTGCCGCTGCTCGTCATCGACATCCAGCGCGGCGGACCCTCCACCGGCCTGCCGACCAAGACCGAGCAAGCCGACCTGCTCCAGGCCATGTACGGCAGGAACGGCGAGGCGCCGGTCCCGGTCGTCGCACCGAAGACGCCCGCCGACTGCTTCGACGCCGCCCTCGAAGCGGCCCGGATCGCGGTCACCTACCGCACCCCGGTCGTGCTGCTCTCGGACGGCTACCTGGCCAACGGCTCGGAGCCCTGGCGCATCCCCGAGGTCGACGAGCTCCCGGACCTGCGCGTCCAGTTCGCCTCGGGACCGAACCACACCACCGAGGACGGCACCGAGGTCTTCTGGCCGTACAAGCGCGACCCCCAGACCCTCGCGCGCCCGTGGGCGATCCCCGGCACGCCGGGCCTCGAACACCGCATCGGCGGCATCGAGAAGCAGGACGGCACGGGCAACATCTCCTACGACCCGGCCAACCACGACTTCATGGTCCGCACCCGGCAGGCGAAGATCGACGGCATCGAGGTGCCCGACATCGAGGTCGACGACGCCACCGGCGAGGCCCGCACGCTGGTGCTCGGCTGGGGCTCGACGTACGGACCGATCACGGCCGCGGTGCGCCGCCTGCGCACGGCCGGGGAGCACATCGCGCAGGCCCATCTGCGCCACCTCAACCCGTTCCCGCGGAATCTGGGCGAGGTCCTGAAGCGTTACGACAAGGTGGTGATCCCCGAGATGAACCTCGGTCAGCTCGCCACGCTCGTACGGGCGAAGTACCTGGTGGACGCGCACAGCTACAACCAGGTCAACGGAATGCCGTTCAAGGCCGAGCAGCTCGCCACGGCTCTTAAGGAGGCCATCGATGGCTGAGACGACCACAGAGGCAAACGGGGGCGGCGGGGCGGACACGCTTCTGTCGCTGGTCCCCAAGGCCGAGGCCAAGCAGTCCATGAAGGACTTCAAGTCCGACCAGGAAGTGCGCTGGTGCCCCGGCTGCGGCGACTACGCGGTCCTCGCCGCCGTGCAGGGCTTCATGCCCGAGCTCGGGCTGGCGAAGGAGAACATCGTCTTCGTCTCAGGGATCGGCTGTTCGTCCCGCTTCCCGTACTACATGAACACGTACGGGATGCACTCCATCCACGGCCGCGCCCCGGCCATCGCCACCGGACTCGCCTCCTCCAGGCGGGACTTGAGCGTGTGGGTCGTGACCGGTGACGGCGACGCGCTGTCCATCGGCGGCAACCACCTCATCCACGCCCTGCGCCGCAATGTGAACCTGAAGATCCTGCTGTTCAACAACCGGATCTACGGGCTCACCAAGGGCCAGTACAGCCCCACGTCCGAGGTCGGCAAGATCACCAAGTCGACGCCCATGGGCTCGCTCGACGCGCCCTTCAACCCGGTGTCGCTCGCCATCGGCGCCGAGGCGTCGTTCGTGGCCCGCACCGTCGACTCCGACCGCAAGCACCTCACGTCGGTGCTCCGGGCCGCCGCCGACCACCAGGGCACGGCGCTCGTCGAGATCTACCAGAACTGCAACATCTTCAACGACGGCGCCTTCGAGGTCCTCAAGGACAAGCAGCAGGCCGAGGAGGCGGTCATCCGCCTCGAACACGGGCAGCCGATCACCTTCGGGTCCGAGGCCTCGAAGGGCGTCGTGCGCGACACGGTCACGGGCGACCTGAGCATCGTTCCCGTCACGGAGGACAACAAGGCGGACATCCTGGTCCACGACGCCCACGCGACGTCCCCGACCACCGCCTTCGCGCTCTCCCGGCTCGCCGACCCCGACACCCTGCACCACACCCCCATCGGCGTCCTGCGCGACGTCGAGCGTCCGGTCTACGACGTACAGATGAGCGACCAGCTGGACGCCGCGATCGAACGGGACGGCAAGGGCGACCTCGGCGCGCTGCTCGCCGGCGGCGACACCTGGACCGTGGTGGGCTGACCCCTTCGCCGGACACCGCACGACCGTCAGGACCGTATGGCGATACGGGCATGACGGACAGGGCCCGGCGGCGCTACCTTCGTGGTGGCCGCCGCCGGGCTGCCGTGCGTTACGAGGAGGGGTCATGCAGGACAGGGCCGGGGCGGATCCGGGGCTGCGGGGGCAGGGGAAGAACGAGGGGCGCATCGGCCTCCTCAACGGTTTCGCGGCGTACGGCATGTGGGGCCTCGTCCCGCTGTTCTGGCCGCTGCTCAAGCCCGCCGGATCGGTGGAGATCCTGGCCCACCGGATGGTGTGGTCCCTGGCCGTCGTGGGCATCGCGCTGCTCTTCGTCCGCAGATGGGGCTGGGCCAAGGAGCTGCTGCGGCAGCCGAAGCGGCTCGGGCTCGTCTCCGTCGCCGCGGCCGTCATCACCGTCAACTGGGGCGTCTACATCTGGTCGGTGAACTCCGGCCATGTCGTCGAGGCCTCGCTCGGCTACTTCATCAACCCGCTCGTCTCGATCGCGCTCGGCGTGCTGCTCCTCAAGGAACGGCTGCGGCCCGCGCAGTGGGCGGCCGTCGGCACCGGTTTCGCCGCCGTGCTCGTGCTCGCGATCGGATACGGGCAGCCGCCGTGGATCTCGCTCGTGCTCGCGTTCTCGTTCGGCACGTACGGGCTCGTGAAGAAGAAGGTGAACCTGAGCGGGCTCGAATCGCTCGCCGCCGAGACCGCCGTGCAGTTCCTGCCCGCGCTCGCCTATCTGCTGTGGCTCGGGGCGCAGGGCCGGTCGACGTTCGGGACGGAGGGCGTCGGGCACGGCGTGCTGCTCGCGTCGGCCGGGCTGATCACGGCGGTCCCGCTGGTCTGTTTCGGGGCGGCGGCGATCCGCGTGCCGCTGTCGACGCTGGGGCTGCTCCAGTACCTGGCGCCCGTCTTCCAGTTCGTGCTGGGCATCTGGTACTTCCACGAGGCGATGCCGCCCGAGCGATGGGCCGGGTTCGCGCTGGTCTGGCTGGCGCTGATCCTGCTGACGTGGGACGCGCTGCGCACCGCGCGGATCAACCGGGCCCGCCTTGTCCGGGCCGAGGCCGAGGTCGCCTCCCATGTCCCGAATTCCGCGCAGACGGACGAGGTTCGCCCTATAACTGGGGCATGACACTGCACTGGAAGCTCGTCGTCGACGCCGCCGACCCGCACGCCCAGGCCGAGTTCTGGGGAGCCACGCTCGGCTACGAGATCGAGGACAACGCCGCGCTGATCGAGCGGCTCCTCGGCTTCGGCGCCGTGAGCGAGGCGGAGACCGTCCTGCGCTGGGGCCGCCGGTCCTTCCGCGATCTGGTCGCCGTGCGCCACCCGGACGACCCGGTGGACGCGGACACCGGCACCGGGCTCGGCCGCCGCATCCTCTTCCAGCGGGTGCCCGAGGCGAAGAGCGGCAAGAACCGGCTGCACATCGACGTGCACGCCGAGTCCGGGCAGCGGGCGGCCGAGGCCGAGCGGCTCACCGGCCTCGGCGCGCACGTACTGAACGAGGTCAAGGCGCAGGGCGGCGAGTGGCTGGTGCTGGCCGACCCCGAGGGAAACGAGTTCTGCCTGCAGTGACCCGGCGCGCGGTCGGTCACCAACTCTTTGCTGAATCACCTCCGTTCACCACTCAGCGCTCCTCCTAACCGTCGGTAACCTGTGTGCGACCGTCCGGGCGGTCGATGCCCTTCTCGCGTCCCGCCCGCGCCTTGCCACTCGTTCTGCTCCTGGAGGAGCCTTGATCTACGGACGCCTCCTGGGCGCCTGCGCCGAACCGCGCCCGGACCACGGGAGCGGTGCGTGATGGGGGCCTTCAACGGCGGACTCACCGTCTCCCTGCTCCTGTTCCTGCTCTTCATCGGCGCCTGCCTGTTCCTGTCGATGTGGGCCAGCCCCGACCTTCGTGTCGGCGACGAGTTCTTCCGCGTCGGCGAGTCGAACCGGCTCGGGGCCCGCCTGATCGGGCTCGCCTACGCCGGTGACATCGCGAACGCCGCCGCGGTGATGTTCCTCGTCGGGGTCGTGGCCGTGGCCGGCGGGGACGGCGTGGCCGTCGCCACGTGCGCCGCGCTGTCACCGCTCCTGATGCGGCAATGGCTGGCGAAGCGCCTCGCGGGCATCGGCGGACGGTCGTTCGGCGAGACCGTCACCCGGCATCTGCCCCCGGGGCCCGGCCGCCGCGCCGCCGGCTTCGCCCTGCTCACCGCGACGGTGCCGCTGATCACCGCCCAGTTGCAGCCCATCGGCGACACGGCCCGGATGGTCGGCATCGACGACCTCACGACCCGGCAGATCCTCATCGTGCTGATGGGCGCCCTGATCGTCGCCTGCGCGGCGATCGGCGCCACGCGGGGCGCGACCGTGCTGCAACTCCTCAAGATCGGCGGCCTGATGCTGATCGCCCCGATCCTCGGCCTCCTGGTCGTGATCAAGTTCGGCGGGGACTTCGGCGCGCTCGTGCACGCCGCCGACCGGAACCGGACCGGCTCGGCAGGCTTCCTGGAGATGGGCCAGCTCTTCGGCAACGGCCCCATCGGGTTCATCGACCTCGCCGCGTTCTGCTCCTGCGTACTGACGGGCGCGGCCTTCATGCCGTACCTCCTCGCGCGCTTCACGGACGCTCCGCATCCGCGCGCCGCCCGCCGCGTCGCGGGCGTGGGCTTCGCCGTCATCGCCCCGCTGTGCGCCATGGCGGCCCTCATCGGCTTCGGCGCGGCGGCCCTCGTGCCCCAGAAGGACCTCGTGTCCCAGGGGCAGTTCGGCGGAAACATCATCACCCGCCTCGCCATCGCCCTGGACGGCTCGGAGGACGGGCTCGGCAAGTGGCTGCTGTTCGGCCTCTGCACCACGTTCCTGACGGTCCTCGCGGCCGCCTCCGTCCTCCTGCTGTCCACGGCCGCCTCCGTCGTCCGCGACCTCGGCGCCGGCGGCCCGGTGGCCAAGCCGGAAGGGCTCAAGGCCGACGGCACGACGAGCGTCAGCGCGGGCCGCGCCCGCCTCACCATGAGCATCGTCGGCGGGGTGAGCATCCTGCTCGCCGCCCTCACTCCCGACGTCAGCCCGATGTTCTGGCTGGTCCTGTCCTACACGGTGACGACCTCTTCGGTCCTCCCGCTCGTGATCCACTCGCTGCGCAGCGACCGCCCCATGTCCGCGGCGGCCATGAAGCGCTGCGTCTACGGGAGCACGGCGGCGATCCTGCTCGCCACGTTCTTCTCCCCCTCGGTCTCGGGAAACCCGTACGCGGTCTTCCCCGACCTGGACTGGAGCTTCTGGCCGTTCTACTCCTCGGTCCTGGTGAGCGCCCCCGTCGGCTTCCTGCTCGCCCGGCCCCGCCGGGGCGACCACCCGTCGCGGGGCGCCGCGGCCCGGGGCAGGTCCGAGGCACCCGCCGGGTTCACGCGGTGATGTCCTTCGCCGTGAACCGCGCCCAGGCCGCGGAGCCGAACACCGCCGCGTACAGGGCCTGCAGTTCGAGATTCTTGACCACGTCGTCCCAGTACACCGGGGCGCGCATCAGGTCGGCGAACGATAGCCACTGATGTGAGAACAGGTAGGGCTGGATCCCGTGCAACTGCGGGATCTGGTCCAGGATCTGAACGGTGATCAGCAGGCCCACGGTCGTCGCCATCGCCGCGATGCCGCTGCCGGTGAGCGTCGAGATGAAAAGGCCGACGGCGGCGATGCCGACCAGGGACGCCGCGACCACGAGCGCGATCAGGAACGCCCGCCACAGCCCTTCGCCGAAGCCGATCCGGGTGCCGGAGATGGTGGCCAGGTCGCCGAGCGGGAACAGCAGCGCCCCGGTCAGGAGCGCCGAGACCGCCACCACCAGCGTCGCGAGCAGGCAGAAGGCGAGCACGGTCGCGTACTTGGTGAGCAGCAGCCGGGTCCGGCCCGCGGGGGCGACCAGCAGATAGCGCAGCGTCCCCGCGTTCGACTCGCCGGCCACCGCGTCGCCCGCGACGACGCCGACCGACATGGGCAGGAAGAACGGGAGCGTCGCGGCGAGCGCGGTGAACACCAGGAACAGGCCGTTGTTCGTGATCTGCGCGATGAACGCGGGGCCCGCGCCCCCGCCGCCCGCCTCGTCCCCGCTCGTCTCGATCTTCACGGCGACGCCGATCAGGACCGGCACACCGGCGAGGACCGCGAGCAGCGCGAGGGTGCGCCAGCGGCGCAGGGTCACCGTCAGCTCGCTGCGCAGCAGGCCGAACGTCCACAGCGGATGCGCCGCCCGCGCCTCAACCGGCGCTTCCACCCGCGCCTCGGCCTGCGCCTCAACCTGCTCCTCAACCCGCGACATCGAAGCCCTCCCCCGTCAGCGCGACGAACGCGTCCTCCAGCGAGGCCCGCTCGACGCCGAAGCCGCGCACGCGCACGCCCGCGGTGACCAGTGCCCTGTTCAGTTCCGCCAGATCCGTGTCGGGCGGCGGTGGTTCGGCCGTGACCCGCTCGTCCTCCGTGTCGAGGACGGTCAGCCCGTGCTCCTTGAGGACGCGGGCGGCGTCGGCCGGGTCCGGGGTGGTGACGGCGAGCTTTCCGCGCACCCCGGCGGCCAGTTCGGCGACCGGTCCCTGGGTGAGGAGCCGGCCCTTCGCCATCACCGCGGCGTGCGTGCAGACCTGCTCGATCTCGTCGAGGAGGTGCGAGGAGAGAAAGACGGTGGTGCCGTCGGAGGCCAGTTCCCGGACCAGGGTTCTGATCTCGCGCATGCCCTGCGGGTCGAGTCCGTTCGTCGGCTCGTCCAGGACGAGCAGGCGGCGCGGCGTGAGCAGCGCGGCGGCCAGGCCTAGCCGCTGCTTCATGCCGAGCGAGTACGCCTTGGCCTTCTTGCCCGCCGCGGCCGTCAGGCCCACCCGGTCGAGCGCCTGTCCGACCCGCGCCTTGCGGGTGCGGGGGTCGGCGGTCGGATCGGCGGAGTCGTAGCGCAGCAGGTTGTCCCTGCCGCTGAGGAAGCCGTACAGGGCGGGCCCCTCGATCAGCGCGCCCACCTGCGGCAGCACGGTCCGCACCGCGCGCGGCATGGCGTGCCCGAGCACCCGGGCGGAGCCCGAGGTCGGCTCGATCAGGCCCATCAGCATCCGGATGGTGGTGGTCTTGCCGGAGCCGTTCGGCCCGAGGAAGCCGAAGACGGCGCCGCGCGGGACGCTCAGGCTGAGCCCGTCGACGGCCAACTGCCCGCCCCGGTACCGCTTGCTGAGCTCCCGCGTCTCGATGACAGGCTCGACCCGCTGCTCCTCCATGCCCCTCCTACGCATACGGGTGAGGGGGTGGTGCACACCACCCCCTCACCGTGAACCACCGCTGATTCAGCCCGCGTTCGCCGCCTTCACCAGCGCGTCCTTGGTGACCGCACCTGCGTACGCCTTCCCGTCCTCGGTGACCAGTACGTTCACGAGACGGGTCGAGTAGACGGTGCCGGAGCCGAAGTCGCCCTTCACCCGGTCACCCAGGGAATTCAGGAACTTCTGCGCGTCGGGCGGCATCTCGGCCGAGCCCTTGCCCGCCGCCAGGCCCGCGGCCTCCTTCGGCAGCTTCAGCTCGGCGACCGAGGTCCAGCCCTTGCCGATGACGTTCAGGCCGTCGAGACCGCCGGCCTTCAGCTCCTCGGGCTTGGCGACGCCCTCGTGCCGCGGCGCCTTCTTCTTCAGCTCGTCGGCCTCGGTGACCTTCGTGCCCTTCGACGGCTTGAAGTCGAAGGTGGAGGCGGCCGGCTTCGCGAAGTCGACCTTGGTGAACCCGGCGTCGACCACGGCCGCGCCGCCGCCCGCCGGGGTGAGGCTGAACTTGAGCGGTGTACCGGTCTTCGCGTCCACGGACACGGTGACCGCGCCGACCGTCGAGCCGGACTGCTTCGGCTTGATCTGGAGCCGGTACGCGTCCCGGCCCGCGACCTGCGAGGTGCCGTCGACCGTGAACGACGTGGTGTCGCCGCCGGCCTTGAGGATCTCGTCCGTGAGCTCCTTCGGCGTGGCCGGAACGCCCTTCGGGGCCTTCTTCGCGTGCTCGCCGCGGTCCGCGCCCCGCTGCTGCTTCGCGTGGTACGCCTCATCCGACCTGCTGTCGTAGGCCCACACGTCGTCGCCGTTGTGGATCACGCTGTACTCGGACGTGTCGTCGAGGACCGACAGCTTCTGCTTGTCCTGGCCGTCCGCCGCGACGCGCAGCGTGTGCGAGCCGGTGGCCAGTTCGGTCAGCTTCGACTGCGGGTCGGCCGAGGACCTGCCGCCCTCGTGCTCGTCGCCGCCCATCATCCCGCCGCCCGCGGCGCCGCCCACCGAGGGCAGGCCCAGGTCCGTGTTGATCTTCACGGTGCCGGAGAGCTGCTCGGTGTCCGACTTGGCGATCTTCTCGATGAGCTGGCGCGCGGTGATGTCGGGAAGGTCCGGGTCGCCGGAGCTGGCGAGCGCCGGAACGAGCCCGATGGTCGCCGCGGCCACCCCCACCACGGCGACGGGGACCGCGTAGCGCACGGCCTTGCGGCGGCGCGTGCCGCTCTCGCTGTCTTCGGATGCGTACGGTGCCATCTTCTTGCCCTACCTCCGTGATCGGCGGCGGCTTACCGTCCTGTGCACTCGTCCAGTCTGCGTCCACCCCGAGCCGCCATTCTCACCCGGATTGGTCTGGAGTGGTGTACCCAATCTGACCAAACCGGCCACAAGGAAGCGTCAGACCCCGGGATCAACTCCGCGTACGCCTACGGGATGACACACCACGGCGGCGCCACCCCCGACCCGTAGGGGGCGACGCCGCCGACCGCGGTACGCGGACCGGGTGCGCTCAGCCGTTCACGAACACGTAGTCCGCCTTGCAGGGCACGCCCACGATCGCCCCGGGGTCACAGCTGCCCGAAGGGGCCACTCCGCCCACGGTGTTGAGCCGCAGGATCTCGGCGGTGTCCGCGAGCAGCCCGTGCGGCGCCCCGGACCGGGTGGCCCTGAGGTCCAGTTCGGCGATGTTGTCCGCCCCGTTCGGCGTGCGGGAGACGACCGCACCGGTGACGGCGCTCTTGTCGGGCGCCACCCACTGCGGCACGCCGGAGTCGGGCGCCGTGAACGAGTGCCGGATGTGTCCCGCGAGCTCCGCGCTCACGTCGCGCTGCGCGAAGGCCGCCTTGCCGGTGGCCGGGTCGACCTTGCACGCGTAGATCTGCCGGCCGCGCACCACGGACGCCTGGAAGTTGTCGAGGGCGCGGCCGAAGTCGGTCGGCTCCGTGACCCGGTGGAGCTGGCCGCGGACCGCGCCGTCGGGGAAGGCGGCCGTGTGCAGATTGGCGTAGAACGCTCCGGGGTCGGTGGTGAGCCGGGCCAGGAGCGCGCGGTCCTTGACGGTGACGGAGCCGGTGGCGCGGTGGCCCTTCGCGCCGCCGAGCACCTTGGTGAAGTCGACCCGCACGTCGCCGTTCGCGCCCTCGGCGCCCTCGTGCAGGTGCAGGGCGGTCGGCTTCCCGACGCCCCGCCACTTCACGGCGACGGCCACCTGATCGCCCTTGACCTGGATGAACTCCAGGGCGACCCCGTCCTTGTCACCGTCGGCCACTTCGTTGGCCCCGTTGAGGCTGGTGGCGAGGACGGTCGCGGTGTCGCCCGGTTCCGCGTCCGCGGCGATGGCCTGCGGCGCGGCGAGCCCGGTGCCGGCCGCGGCACCGAGGACGGCCGCGGTCGCGAGCATGCGTGTGCCCAATGTGCCCATGTTCAGTTCTCCCCCTACCGGGCCGACGCCCCCTGCGTCGGCCTTCGGGGGTGAGTACGAACCGGATCGGGGCAGCGCTCAACACATTCAAGCCCCGCCTTTCGGACGAGAGCCCGCGGGGTCCGGGGCAGCGCCCCGGGACCGGAGGACGGTCAACCCGCCCGGTGCACCACCGCGTCGCACAGCTCCACCAGCGTCGCCTTCGCATCGCACTCGGCGAGCGGCGCCAACGCCGCCCTCGCCTCCTCCGCGAAGCGCACCGTGTCCCGCCGCGCCTGCTCGAGCGCGGGGTGCTCCCGCAGCCGCGCGACCGCCTCGGCGAGCCGGGCGTCGTCGGCGAGGTCCGAGTCGATCAGCTCGACCAGTTCCTTGTCCTCGGCGAGCCCCAGCCGCTCGGCCCGCTCCCGCAGCCGCAGCACCGGCAGCGTGGCGATGCCCTCGCGCAGGTCCGTGCCGGGCGTCTTCCCGGACTCGTGCGAGTCGGAGGCGATGTCGAGGACGTCGTCGGCGAGCTGGAACGCGACGCCGAGCCGCTCCCCGTACTGGGTCAGCACATCGACGACGGTTTCCTCCGCGCCGGACATCATCGCGCCGAAGCGGCAGGCCACGGCGATCAGCGAACCGGTCTTGCCGCTGAGCACGTCGAGATAGTGGTCGACGGGGTCGCGGCCGTCGGCCGGCCCGGCCGTCTCCAGGATCTGCCCGGTCACGAGCCGCTCGAACGCCTCCGCCTGGATCCGCACGGCGTCCGGGCCGAGGTCGGCCAGTATGTGCGAGGCGCGGGCGAACAGGAAGTCACCGGTGAGCACTGCCACCGAGTTGCCCCAGCGCTGGTTGGCGCTCGGCACCCCGCGCCGCACGTCCGCCTCGTCCATCACGTCGTCGTGGTAGAGCGTCGCGAGATGCGTCAGCTCGACGACGACGGCCGAGGGCACGATGCCCGGCGCGTACGGGTCGCCGAACTGGGCCGCGAGGGTCACGAGCAGCGGCCTGAACCGCTTGCCGCCGGCCCGCACCAGGTGCTGGGCGGCCTCCGTGATGAAGGGAACCTCGCTCTTGGTGGCCTCGAGCAGTCCCTCCTCGACAGCCGTCAATCCGGCCTGGACATCGGCTTCGAGAGCCTGGTCCCGCACGCTAAGACCGAAAGTCCCGACGACGGTCACGAGTGGGTCTCCTGTCTGCTGACGATCACATGGCGAACTCGGTCGATCATTCGGTCGATGACACGGTTTGTCGATGTGTCGCTGCCATCACTCAAGTCAGCGTATCCGGTCGCGTTTCGATCACAGGTGGCGCCCGCCCGAACACCCTGGACCAGGCGGCTTCGCGACACCACCGGTATGTTCTTGATCAGCACAGACGACCTGGAGTACGTACTTTGTCCCACACCGAGAACGACACGGTGGGCGCACCGCCCCCTGGTGACGACACGGCCTTCTTCGGCCAGCCGAGGGGCCTGCTCACGCTGTCCGGCCTGGAGGTCTGGGAACGGTTCTCGTTCCTCGGCATGCAGGCCATCCTCGTCCTGTACTTCGCGGACACCGTCGCGCACGGCGGCATGGGCATGGACCCCGGCAACGCGGCCTCGGTCTCGGCGGCGTACGGCACGCTCGTCTACCTCGTCTCGGTCGCGGGCGGCTGGCTCGCCGACCGGATCCTCGGCTCGTACCGCGCCGTCCTGTGGGGCGGCATCCTCATCGCCTGCGGACATTACTCGATGGCGGTGCCGACACCCACGATGACGTGGGTCGGGCTCGGCCTGATCAGCGCCGGTACCGGCCTGCTCAAGCCGAATGTCGCCTCGATGGTCGGCAAGCTGTACCGGACCGCCGACGAACGCCGCGACGCCGGCTTCGCGCTCTACTACATGGGCATCAACATCGGCGCCTTCGCCGGACCGCTGATCACCGGCTGGCTCGGTGACCACAAGGGCTGGCACTGGGGCTTCTCGGCCGCCGCCATCGGCATGACGTTCGGTCTCATCCAGTACGTCGCCGGGCGCCGTCACCTGGCCGGGCGCACGGACGCCGCCGAGTACGCGCTGCCGCCCGAGGGGCTGCGCAGGGCGGTGCGGCTGATGATCGTCGGCGCCGTCGTGGTGGCCGCCGTCGCGGTGGTCCTGGCGCTCGCCGGATGGCTCACCATGGGCCGCTTCGTCGACCTCCTGACGTACATCTCGGTGATCGCGCCGGTCGTGTACTTCGTGGTGATGTTCAAGAGCCCCCGGGTCACTGCGGAGGAGCGCGGCCGGCTCAAGCCCTACCTGGTGCTCTTCATCGCCTCGGTCGCCTTCAACTTCATCCTGTTCCAGGCGTACTCGACGATGATCCTGTTGGCCTCGACGAACGCCGAGACGACCATCCTCGGCTTCGACTTCCCGGCCGGCTGGTACGCCTCCGCGCTCGGCGCCTTCGAGGTGGCGCTCGCGCCCGTCGTGGCCGCCGTCTGGGCCCGGATGGGCCCGCGCCAGCCGCACGCCTCCAACAAGATCGCGATCGGCGTGGTCCTGGGCGGCCTGTCGTTCCTGCTGATGGTGCTGCCGACGTCCGGGCACAGCGACGACACGTACAAGATGGCGGTCTGGTGGATCGTCGGCTCGTACCTGCTGCTGGGCCTCGGCGACATCCTCGTGGAGACGTCCGGCATGTCCGCGACGACCAAGCTCGCCCCGCAGGCCTTCGCCAGCCAGACCATGGCCCTGTGGTTCCTCTCGCTCGCACTTGCGAACGGAATCCAGGCCCAGGTCGTCAAGCTCTACGGCGAGGTCTCCAACCCCGCCTACTTCGGCGTCAACGGCGCCATCGCGGTCGCGGTCGGTATCGCCGTGATCGCCCTGGCGCCCTGGTTGCGCCGCACCATGCACCCCGTTCACTGAGGTTTTCCCATGACCACGACTCCCACCGTCCGGACCGAGTTCCCCTTCGGAACGGTCCGCGAGGACATCCGCGTACCCCTGTCCGACGGGACGACGCTCTTCGCCCGCGTGTGGCGCCCGGTGACCGAGGAACCGGTGCCGGTGCTCCTCGAATACCTCCCCTACCGGCTCTCCGACTGGACGGCGCCCCGCGACTGGCAGCGCCACCCCTGGTACGCGGGCCACGGCTACGCCTCCGTGCGCGTGGACGTGCGCGGCCACGGCAACTCCGAGGGCATGCCCGGCGACGAGTACGACGCGCAGGAGCTCGCGGACGGCGTCGAGGTCGTGAACTGGCTCGCCGCGCAGCACTGGTCGTCCGGCAAGGTCGGCATGTTCGGCATCTCCTGGGGCGGCTTCAACTCCCTCCAGATCGCGGCCCTGGCACCCGAGCCGCTGAAGGCGATCGTGACCGTCTGCTCGGCGGACGACCGCTACGACAACGACGTGCACTACATGGGCGGCTCCGTGCTCGCCGTGGACATGCACGCGTGGGCGTCGACGATGCTCGCGTTCGTGTCGCGCCCGCCGGACCCGCAGTTCGTGGGCGACGGCTGGAAGGACATGTGGACGCGGCGCCTGGAGGCCGTCGACCCGTTCATCCACACGTGGCTCGGCCACCAGACCCGCGACGACTACTGGCGGCACGGCAGCGTCTGCGAGGACTACTCCGCGATCAAGGCGGGCGTGCTCGCGGTCGGCGGCTGGCACGACCCGTACCGGGACACGGTGCTGCGCCTGATGGAGAACCTCCCCGACGACCAGGCCCGCGGGATCGTCGGCCCCTGGTCGCACCAGTACCCGGACCGCGGCCTGCCGCCCGGCCCGGCCATCGGCTTCCTCCAGGAGACGCTGCGCTGGTGGGACCACTGGCTGAAGGGCGAGGACACGGGGGTCATGGCGGAGCCGAAGCTGCGCTCCTGGATCAGCGACTCGCACCCGCCGGCGACGGTCTACCCGGAGCTGCCGGGCCGCTGGGTCGGCGACCCCTCGTGGCCGTCGCCGAACGTCGAGAAGGTCTCGTACGCGCTTCAGGGCGCGCCCCAGATCGTCCGCTCGCCGCAGCACACGGGCCTGGACGCGGGCCGCTTCTTCCCGTTCGGGAACGATGCGGACCTGCCGCCGGACCAGCGCGAGGAGGACGCCAAGTCGGCGTGCTTCGAGTTCGAGGTGCCACGCGAGGTGCGGGTCCTCGGGCGGCCGCGGGTGACGCTGCGGGTGACGTGCCCGGTGGAGCGCGGGCAGGTCGTGGCGCGTGTCTGCGACGTGGCGCCGGACGGCTCGTCGACGCTGGTGACGCGCGGCGTGCTGAACCTGTCCTCGCGCCGGGGGCGTTCCGAGAACGTCCCCTGGGAGCCGGACACGACGGAGGACGTCACCTTCGAACTGAACGGCATCGGCCACGCCTTCCCGGCAGGACACCGCATCCGGCTCGCGGTGTCCTCGGCGTACTGGCCGTGGATCTGGCCGCAGGCGGGTTCGGAGGCCGGGTTCACGCTCGACCCGGTGGGCAGCGCGCTGGAGCTCCCGGTGCGCGGCGCCGAACCGGGCGGAGAGATCGCCTTCGACGCCCCCGAGCAGTCGGAGCCGCTCGGCGTGGTCTACCCGGAGACGCTGGAGGAGCCGCGCCCCGAACGCCTCGTCGTACGGGACGTGGCCAAGGGCGAATGGCGCCTTGAGGTCGACCCGCGCTACGGCGGCACGCGCCTGTACCCGGACGGCCTGGAGTTCACCGAGGACGCGCTGGAGACGTACGTCATCAACGAGGCCGACCCGCTGTCGGCGCGCACCCGCTCCGACTGGTCGATCCGCCTGCACCGCCCGGACGTGGGCTGGGACGCCCGGGTGACCACCCGCTCCGAAAT
Source organism: Streptomyces sp. NPDC051684 (assembly GCF_044453445.1). Classification (NCBI taxonomy): domain Bacteria; kingdom Bacillati; phylum Actinomycetota; class Actinomycetes; order Kitasatosporales; family Streptomycetaceae; genus Streptomyces; species Streptomyces sp. NPDC051684. Next base: position 474,387 of record NZ_JBITCS010000001.1, read on the forward strand.
CACGTGCACGTCCGACGAGTTCCTCACGTCGAGCGAGGTGGTGTGCCGGGACGGCGACGAGGTCGTCTTCCACCGGACGTGGGAGAAGCGGATCCCGCGCACGGCGGGCTGAGGGGGGCTGACAAGCCCCTGCGGCGATTGAGCAGCGGGGTCCGGGGCGGAGCCCCGTGGCGCAGGACCGGTCGGCCGGAGGAGACGGCTCAGCCGAGCAACCGCTCCAGGACCACCGCCACCCCGTCCTCCTCGTTCGACGAAGTCACTTCGTCGGCGACCGCCTTGAGTTCGGGGTGCGCGTTGGCCACCGCCACCCCGCACTCCGCCCACCCGAACATCGGCACATCGTTCGGCATGTCGCCGAAGGCGATCGTGTCGGCGGCGCCCGCCCCGAGCCGCTGCGCCGCGAGGCTGAGGCCGGTCGCCTTGGTCACGCCGCGCGGCTGCAGCTCGACCGTCCCGGGCCCGGACATGGTGACGGTGGCGAGCGGCCCCACCGCGGCTCTCGCCACCGCGGCCAACTCGTCGTCGGACAGCGACGGATGGCGCAGCAGCACCTTGCTGATGGGCCGCTCCCACAGCGCGGCGCGCCCCCGGACCCGTACGGCGGGCAGCGTCGGATGCGGCATGAGGTAGCCGGGCTCGATGAGCGTGAGCCCCTCCACCCCGTCCTGGTCGACGGCCGCGTACACCTGACCGATCTCGGCCTCGATCTTCCCGATGGCCTGCTCGGCGAGGTCCCGGTCGAGCGTCAGCGACCAGAGCAGCCGGTCGTGCGCGCCGTCGTAGAGCTGTGCGCCCTGCGCGCACACCGCGAGCCCGCTCCCACCGAGGTCGTCGAGGATGGGCTTCACGCGGGGCGCGGGCCGCCCCGTCACCACGATGTGCCGGGCTCCCGCGGCGACGGCCGCCGCCAGCGCCTCGCGGGTCCGGTCCGAGACCGTGTCGTCGCCGCGCAGCAGCGTGCCGTCCAGGTCGGTGGCGATGAGTGCATATGCGGGTGCGGGCATGATCCGAAGAATACGGACCGCCCGTGCCCGGGACCCGTCGAGTACCGGCCGCCCTGGCAAGGTACGGCCGGTCACGACGAGGCGATGTCATCTGTTCGGGTTACGGCCCCGCGCGGTCAACCACGGTGGACCCGGCGGTGGTTGTGGGGGCCATCCGGTCAGCCGTGCGCCGCCGCCAGATGCCGGGCGAGCCGCGGCGAGGCGAACTCGGTGCCGCAGACGAAGCGCATGACGGGCCCGTACGAGGACCCGCCCAGCATGCCGGTGAAGTACAGACCGGGGACCGACGACACATAGCCGGCGCCGAGCCGCGGCGTGCCCCGGCTGGTGGCGAGCCGGGTGCGCAGCCCCTCCCCCAGGAACGGCATCGCCGCCAGGTCCACCCGGTACCCCGTCGCCGCGATGACATGGTCGGCGGTCAGGTGGTCGGCGCGACCGCCGAGCGTGCGCACGCCCAGGACGGGCGCGCCCTGGGACACCGTCACCCGCTCGATGCCCGCGACGTCGCGCACCGCGACCCTGCCCTCGAACCGCTCCCTCAGCCACCAGGCGCCCAGTGGCCCGAGCACCCGCTTGACCAGGAAGTGCCGTGCCTGAGGCGGCAGTTGGCGGTACTGGTGCGGGTAGTACGTGAACGCGTACAGCGACCACGCGTTGCCGAACGGCGTCTCGGGCCGGAACCTCGGCTGGTTCCACGGGGGCGCCCCGAACCGCACCCGGCCCTTGCCGCGCGCGACCACGGTGACGCTCGCGCCCGCCTCCGCCGCGAGCGCCGCCGTCTCCAGGGCGGACTGGCCCGCACCGACGACGATCAGCTCCTTGCCCGCGAACCGGGACAGGTCGTGGTGCTGCGCGCTGTGTGAGATCGGGCCCGTGGGGGCGGGTCCGTCCGGCACGGCCGCGGCGAACTCGCCCGGCAGGTGTTCCAGTCCGGACAGGCCGGTGGCGACGACCACCGCCCGCGCCGTGAACTGCTCGCCCGAGTCCAGCTTCAGCTCGAAGCCCTCGCGCCCGCGCCGGTCCACGGAGACCACCCGCACCCGCTCCAGGTCGGGCACCAGTTTCTTCTGGAACCAGTCGCCGTACGCGACGAACGTCTCGGCGGATATCAGGTCCTCGTCCGTGACGAGCCGCTTGATCCCGGCCACGTCGCAGTAGTCGACCAGGTCGTGTCCGCGCTGGGGCGCGTCGATGTTCGACGCGGACGGCACGGACTTGAGGATCATGCCTTCGGGCATGTGCGAGCGCCAGCTCACCATGGGTTCCCCGAAGACCCTGACGGGTATGCCGCGCGCCCTCAAATGGGCCGCGGTGGACAGGCCATAAGGACCCGCCCCGATGACTGCTACCGGATGATTCACGAAGCCCCTCCCCAGGACGACGTCGCGTCACCTACTTCGCCTGCCCCGGTCAGGTCCGGCCGCTCCCGCCGCCCGAACCGGTGCCGCTGCCGCGGCGGTTGCTCCGCCACAGCTGGTACAGATGCCTCGCGCCCGGCCGTACGAACCGGGCGAGCATCGTGAAGAACGGCCGCGGATCGTCGGCCGCCCACCACGCCAGCTCCGTCCCGCTGGCTCGGGACGGGGCGTGCGGGGTCGTATAGCCGCTGCGCCGGTACGCCAGCAGGGCCGGCAGGTCGATGTTCTCGACGACGTAGCGGTGTCCCGCCCGCTGTTCCCCCTCCGGAACGGTGCGGCCGGTGAGTGCGAGGTGCATCGCGCGGACGACGTCGATCCCCGACTCGTTCTCGAAGAGCCGGAACTGGGCGCCCATCCGCGGATTGAAGTCGAGCAGCTTGTACTGGCCGTCACGCCGGTCGAAGCGCAGGTCCAGGTCGATGATTCCGGTGAAGCCGATCTGCTTGATGAAACGCGCGGCGAGGTCGGCGAGTTCCGGATTGTCGACGACGTACGCGTTGGCCGTCATGCCCGCGTGCGGCGGCCAGGAGCGGACCTTGACGCCGGTGAACATCGCGAGCGGCGAGGAGTCCTGGTCGAAGTACGCGTGCACGATCCAGTCCTCGGCCTCCTCGCGCGGCAGATACTCCTGAAGGATCACGCCGGGCCGCTCACCCCAGTCGAGAGCGAGCCTGCGCAGCCCCTCCGCGGTCGCGATCCTCGTGGTCCCATTGACGGCGGGCCGCGAACGCCGCGTGAACGCCTCCCGGTTCTTCGCCACGACCGGAAATCGGGCCTTCACCGCGAACTCCTCGATGTCCGCGTACGACTCCGGGAACGCGGCCGTCGGCGACGGGATGCCGTGCTCCACACACAGCTCGTGCAGCCCCTGTTTGCTGGCGAGGCGGCGCGGCAACTCCCGCTCCACGCGCGGGAAGAGCAGCCCCGCGGCGGCGAGCGGGTCCTGATGCTCGGCGATGAGGACCGCGGCCTCCTCGTCCGTCGGGATCAGCACCGCGGGCCGGCCGATCCGGCGGGCGACGCGGAGCAGCCCGTCGACGAGCCGCTCCGGCTCCTCCGCCCCCGACGTGCGCCAGGGAAAGGCCCGGCGCAGATAGCGCGAGGCGGCCGCGGGCGTGTAGCGGTCCTCGGTGATCGCGTACATCGGCACGCCGAGGCGCCCCAGGCTGCGGATCGCGCCCACCCCTCCGTGGTGCAGCGGGTAGTCGCCGAACTTCACGATCAGGCCCGGGACATCACGGTCCACGGCGAACGGCACGCTTCCAGCACTGCTGACACTCCCGGCGCTCCTGGCCACGGGTCCCCCCACGTGTCCCCCCCTTGGACCCGGACCTTGAATACGGGGTTCAGCCCCGTCCGTGCCCACCGGACAATGACGCTAAGCCGGAACCCACCACTCCATCAACGGGTCATTCGGACATTGCGAACTCTTTAGGCACTGCCGCGAACTGGTGTCTCCCACGTAACGTGTGGCGCACCCGAATGGAAAGTGAGGCCCGCAGGCATGGCACCCGCAGCCACCTCCGAGTCCGAGTCCGCCTCCGAGCACACCCCGCTCGAAGGGCTCGACCCACTCGATCTCCCCGAAGGCCACCCCTTCGGCCCGCACAACCTTCCGTACGGAGTCTTCTCCCGCACCGCCGACGGCGAGCGCTCGGTGGGCGTCCGGATAGGGGACCACGTCCTGGACGCGGGCGGCGCCGCCGCGGCCCTCGGCTCCCCCTACGTCTCGGTCCTGGCCCGCCCGAACCTCAACTCGCTGCTCGCGGCCGGTCGGACGACCTGGTCGGACGTACGCCGCGCGCTGACGGCCTGGGTCACGGTCCCGGCCCACCGCGAGGTCGTGCGCCCCTTCCTGCACCCCCTCTCCTCGGTCACCCTGCACCTCCCGTTCGAGGTCGCGGACTACGTCGACTTCTACGCCTCCGAGAACCACGCCTCGAACCTCGGCCGGCTCTTCCGTCCCGACGAGGAGCCCCTGAAGCCCAACTGGAAGCACCTGCCGGTGGGTTACCACGGCCGCTCCGGCACGGTCGTCGTCTCCGGCACGGACGTGGTGCGCCCCTCGGGCCAGCGCAAGGCCCCGGCCGACCCGGCCCCGGTCTTCGGCCCGTCCGCCCGCCTCGACATCGAGACGGAGGTCGGCTACGTCGTCGGCGTCCCGTCCCGGCAGGGCACCCCGGTCCCGCTCTCCTCCTACCGGGACCACGTCTTCGGCATCTGCCTCCTCAACGACTGGTCGGCGCGCGACATCCAGAACTGGGAGACGGTGCCGCTCGGCCCGCACCTCGGCAAGTCCTTCGCGACGTCGATCTCCGCGTGGATCACCCCGCTCGAGGCCCTGGACGCGGCCCGCGTGGGCCCGCCGGAGCGGACGGTGCCGCTGCTGCCGTACCTGGACGACAGCGGCCCCGAGGCGACCGCCGACCCGGCCGGCTACGACCTGCGCATCACGGTCACCCTCAACGACCAGGTCATCTCCGAACCCCCCTTCTCCGGCATGTACTGGACGGGCGCCCAGATGCTCGCCCATATGACGGTCAACGGCGCCTCCCTGCGCACCGGCGACCTCTACGGCTCAGGCACGATCAGCGGCACCGAGGACAACGAGCGCGGCTCCCTGATCGAGATCACCTGGAACGGCCAACAGCCCTTGGACCTCCCCGACGGCAAGCGCGGCTTCCTGGCGGACGGTGACGTGGTCACCCTCTCCGCCTGGGCCCCCGGCCCGGACGGCGCGAGGGTCCAACTGGGCGAGGTCACGGGCAGGATCACGCCCGGGGCCTGACGGCTGGCATTGCCCCCCCTACGGATTTCAAGCCCCTGCGGCGATTGAGCAGCGGGGGCCGGGGCGGAGCCCCGATCTTTGAAGCCCCGCCGGCGATTGAGGCGCGGGGCCCTGGGCGGAGCCCCGAGGCGTCAACCCCGGCTACCAGTCGACATCCTCCGGCACGGGCTCATCCTCGGGCGGCGGCTCCTGGCCCACATAGTCGGGCCAGGACTCGTCGCTCCGGGCGGGCCCGCTGGGCTCACCTCTCAGACCCGCCAAAACCCCCAGCACACCCTCGCCCCACGTCGCCAACTTCTTCTCCCCGACCCCACCGATCGTGCCCAACTGGGACAGCGACGTGGGCCGCTGCTGCGCGATCTCCGCCAGCGTCGTGTTCTGGAAGATGACGTACGCCGGCACCCCGTGCTCCTTCGCCTGCGCGCCGCGCCAGGCCCGCAGCGCCTCGAAGACCGGCGCCACCTCCGCCGGCAGCTCGACCGCGGGCGACTTGCCCTTGCGCTCACGGGCCGCCGCCGCACGAGGCGCCGGCTTCGGCTCCTTGCGCAGCCGCACCTCCCGCTGCCGCGCAAGGACGGAGCCGCTCTCCTCGGTGAGCACCAGCGTCCCGTACTCGCCCTCGACCGCGACGAGCCCCTGCGCCAGCAACTGCCGCACCACGCCCCGCCATTCGAGCTCGGCCAGCTCCTCGCCGATACCGAACACGGAGAGCTGGTCGTGATCGAACTGGATGACCTTGGCACTGCGCTTGCCGAGCAGAATGTCGATGATCTGCCCCGCACCGAACTTCTGTCGCCGTTCCCGCTCCAGGCGCACCACGGTCGACAGGATCTTCTGCGCGGCCACCGTGCCGTCCCACGTCTCGGGCGGCGACAGGCACGTGTCGCAGTTGCCGCAGGACTCGGCGCCCTCCTGCCCGAAGTACGTGAGCAGTTGGGCCCGGCGGCACTGCGCCGTCTCGCACAGCGCCAGCATCGAGTCGAGGTGGGCGGAGGCGCGGCGCCGGAACGCCTCGTCCCCCTCCCCCATGTTGATCAGCTTCCGCTGCTGGACCACGTCCTGCAGCCCGTACGCCATCCATGCCGTCGACGGCAGCCCGTCACGCCCGGCGCGGCCCGTCTCCTGGTAGTAGCCCTCGACGGACTTCGGCAGGTCGAGGTGGGCGACGAACCGTACGTCCGGCTTGTCGATGCCCATGCCGAACGCGATGGTCGCGCAGACGACGAGGCTCTCCTCGCGCAGGAACCGCGACTGGTGCGCCGCGCGCGTCCCCGCGTCGAGGCCCGCGTGGTACGGCACCGCCTCGATCCCGTTCTTGCTGAGGAACTCGGCCGTCGCCTCCACGGACTTGCGGGACAGGCAGTAGACGATGCCCGCGTCGCCCTCGTGCTCCTCCTTGAGGAAGCTCAGGAGCTGCTTCTTCGGGTCGGCCTTGCCGACGATCCGGTACTGGATGTTGGGCCGGTCGAAGCTCGCCACGAAGTGCTTGGCGTCCGGCATGCCGAGGCGCTGGGTGATCTCCTGGTGCGTGGCGTGCGTCGCCGTCGCGGTCAGGGCGATGCGCGGCACGTCCGGCCAGTTCTGGCCGAGCACGGAGAGCGTCAGGTAGTCGGGGCGGAAGTCGTGCCCCCACTGCGCCACGCAGTGCGCCTCGTCGATCGCGAAGAGGGAGATCTTGCCGCGCGAGAGCAGCCCGAGCGTGGAGTCGAGGCGCAGCCGCTCCGGCGCCAGATAGAGCAGGTCGAGCTCGCCCGCGAGGAACTCCGCCTCCACCAGGCGGCGCTCCTCGAAGTCCTGCGTCGAGTTCATGAACCCGGCGCGCACGCCGAGCGCCCGCAGCGCGTCCACCTGGTCCTGCATCAAGGCGATCAGGGGCGAGACGACGATCCCCGTACCGGCTCTGACCAGCGCCGGAATCTGGTAGCAGAGCGACTTGCCGCCGCCGGTCGGCATGAGCACGACGGCGTCCCCACCGCCCACCACGTGCTCGATGATCGCTTCCTGCTCACCGCGGAAGGCGTCGTACCCGAAGACCCGGTGGAGCGTGGCTAGCGCCTCGCTCCCGGTCACCTCGCTCATACCCTGTGTCCCGTCCATCGCCCTGCCCCCGTGCGTCCAGCTCGTCTCGACTTCTCCAGTAACGATAGGGGTCCGGACTGACACCGCGAAAAGTTATCCACAGGCTGGGGGTGCGGTCGGGCTTCGGCACCCCACGGCCCGCGCGCGAAGGCCCGGTCCCCTCCCAGGGACCGGGCCTCCACGATGTGCGACGGCGGCGGTACCGCTACCGCACGAACACCCCGGCCTGGCTCGCCAGGTCGAGGAAGTACTGCGGCGCGAGGCCCAGCACGATCGTGACGGCCACGCCCACGCCGATCGTCGTCATGGTCAGCGGCGACGGCACGGCCACGGTCGGCCCGTCCGTCTTCGGCTCGCTGAAGAACATGAGGACGATCACGCGGATGTAGAAGAACGCGGCGATCGCCGAGGACACGACACCGACCACGACGAGCACACCCGCGCCGCCCTCGGCCGCCGCCTTGAACACGGCGAACTTGCCCGCGAACCCGGAGGTCAGCGGGATACCGGCGAAGGCGAGCAGGAACACCGCGAAGACCGCCGCGACCAGCGGCGACCTGCGTCCGAGCCCCGCCCACTTCGACAGGTGCGTCGCCTCGCCCCCCGCGTCGCGCACCAGCGTCACCACGGCGAAGGCGCCGATGGTCACGAAGGAGTACGCGGCCAGGTAGAAGAGGACGGACGAGACGCCGTCGGGCGTCGTCGCGATGACACCGGCCAGGATGAAGCCGGCGTGCGCGATCGAGGAGTACGCGAGGAGCCGCTTGATGTCGGTCTGCGTGATCGCGACGATCGCGCCGCCCAGCATCGTGACGATGGCGATGGCCCACATGACCGGACGCCAGTCCCAGCGCATCCCCGGCAGGACGACGTACAGCAGCCGCAGCAGCGCGCCGAAGGCCGCTACCTTCGTGGCCGCCGCCATGAACCCGGTGACCGGCGTCGGAGCGCCCTGGTACACGTCCGGCGTCCACATGTGGAACGGGACGGCGCCGACCTTGAACAGCAGGCCCATGCCGACCAGTGCCATGCCGATGAGCAGCAGCGCGTCGTTGCCCATGCTGTCGGCGAGGGCCGGGTCCACGTTCTGGATCGAGCCGTCGACGACGCTCGCGATCGTGGAGTACGAGACGGAGCCCGCGTAGCCGTACAGGAGCGCGATGCCGAACAGGGTGAAGGCGGACGCGAAGGCGCCGAGCAGGAAGTACTTGACCGCGGCCTCCTGCGACATGAGCCGCTTGCGGCGGGCCACGGCGCACAGCAGGTACAGCGGGAGCGAGAAGACTTCCAGGGCGATGAAGAGGGTCAGCAGGTCGTTCGCCGCGGGGAAGACCAGCATTCCGGCGATCGCGAAGAGCGCCAGCGGGAACACCTCGGTGGTGGTGAACCCGGCCTTTATGGCCGCCTTCTCGCTGTCGCTGCCCGGCACGGAGGCGGCCTGCGCGGCGAACGAGTCGACGCGGTTGCCGTGTGCCTCCGGGTCGAGCCGCCGTTCCGCGAACGTGAAGATCGCGACGAGGCCGGACAGCAGGATGACGCCTTCGAGGAACAGCGCCGGTCCGTCGACGGCGATCGCGCCCATGGCCGCGATGTGTGCCTTCGTCGTCCCGTACCCGCCGGCCGCGAGCCCGACGACCGCCGCGAAGGCGGCCGCGAGCGCGACGACGGCGAGGAACACCTGTACGTAGTAGCGGGACCTGCGCGGCACCAGGGCCTCGACCAGGATCCCCAGGACGGCGGCACCGACGACGATCAAGGTCGGCGACAATTGCGCGTACTCGATCTTCGGTGTGTCGATCTTGGAGATCGGGTCGGCGGCGGTTGTCCACAGACTGTGGACGGCTGACGTGGTCACTTGTGAGCCGCCTCCACTTCCGGCTTCGGGTCCTTCTTGTGGACGTCGGACAGGGTGTGCTTGACCGCCGGGTTCACCAGCTCGGTGAGCGGCTTCGGGTAGACGCCCAGGAAGATCAGTACGCCGATCAGCGGGACCACGACCGCGAGCTCACGCACACGCAGGTCCGCGATGCCCTCGGTCGACGGCTTCACCGGGCCCGTCATGGTGCGCTGGTAGAGCACCAGCGTGTAGAGCGCGGCGAGCACGATGCCGAACGTGGCGATGATGCCGATCACCGGGTAGCGCGTGAACGTGCCGACCAGGACCAGGAATTCGCTCACGAAGGGCGCGAGTCCCGGCAGCGAGAGCGTCGCCAGGCCGCCGATCAGGAACGTGCCGGCGAGCACCGGCGCGACCTTCTGCACGCCTCCGTAGTCGGCGATGAGCCGCGAGCCGCGCCGCGAGATCAGGAAACCGGCGACCAGCATCAGCGCGGCCGTCGAGATCCCGTGGTTGACCATGTAGAGCGTCGCGCCGGACTGGCCCTGGCTGGTCATCGCGAAGATGCCCATGATGATGAAGCCGAAGTGCGAGATCGACGCGTAGGCGACCAGGCGCTTGATGTCGCGCTGACCGACCGCGACCAGCGCCCCGTAGACGATGCTGATCAGGGCGAGCACCAGGATCGCCGGTGTCGCCCACTTGCTCGCCTCCGGGAAGAGCTGGAGGCAGAAGCGGAGCATCGCGAACGTGCCGACCTTGTCGACGACCGCCGTGATCAGTACGGCGACCGGGGCGGTGGCCTCCCCCATCGCGTTCGGCAGCCAGGTGTGGAGCGGCCACAGCGGGGCCTTCACCGCGAAGGCGAAGAAGAAGCCCAGGAAGAGCAGGCGCTCGGTGCTGGTCGCCATGTCGAGCGAACCGCTCGCGCGCGCCTCGGCGATCTCCGAGAGGGAGAAGCTCCCGGCCACCACGTAGAGGCCGATGACGGCCGCCAGCATGATGAGGCCGCCGACCAGGTTGTAGAGGAGGAACTTGACGGCCGCGTACGAGCGTTGGGTCGCGGCCTCCTTCTCGCCGTGCGGGCCCGCCCGGTCCCCGAAGCCGCCGATGAGGAAGTACATCGGGATGAGCATGGCTTCGAAGAAGATGTAGAAGACGAAGACGTCGGTGGCCTCGAAGGAGATGATCACCATCGCCTCGACGAGGAGGATCAGGGCGAAGAAGCCCTGCGTCGGCCGCCACCGAGTGTTTCCGGTCTCCTGCGGGTCGGCGTCGTGCCAGCCCGCGAGGATCACGAACGGGATCAGCAGCGCGGTCAGCGCGATGAGCGCCACCGCGATACCGTCCACACCCAGTTCGTAACGGACCCCGAAGTCCGCGATCCACGCATGGGATTCGGTCAGTTGGAAACGTCCGCCGCCCGGGTCGAACCGGACCGCGACCACCGCCGCGAGCACCAGAGTGGCGAGCGAGAACAGCAGCGCGAGCCACTTGGCCGCGGTGCGCTGCTTCGCCGGCACGGCGGCCGTGGCGATCGCGCCCACGGCCGGCAGTACCGCCGTCGCTGTCAGCAGAGGAAAGGACATCGGTATCAGACCGCCCTCATCAGCAGGGTCACCGCGGCGATGACCGCCGCGCCGCCGAACATCGAGACGGCGTACGAGCGCACGTAGCCGTTCTGGAGTTTGCGCAGCCGACCGGACAGGCCTCCGACCGAGGCCGCCGTCCCGTTGACCACCCCGTCGACCAAGGTGTGGTCGACGTACACGAGGGAGCGCGTCAGGTGCTCGCCGCCGCGCACCAGGACCACGTGGTTGAAGTCGTCCTGGAGCAGGTCGCGCCGGGCGGCGCGGGTGAGCAGCGAGCCGCGCGGGGCGACGACGGGAACCTCGCGGCGCCCGTACTGGAGCCAGGCGAACGCCACACCGATCACGAGGCACACCATGGTGGCCCCGGTGACCACGCCCGCGCTGATGGGCGCGTGCCCGTGGTCGTGCCCGGTGACCGGCTCCAGCCAGTGCAGGAAGCGGTCCCCGATGGAGAAGAAGCCACCGGCGAAGACCGAGCCGACCGCGAGCAGGATCATCGGGATCGTCATGGACGACGGGGACTCGTGCGGGTGCGGCTCATGACCGTCGGCGTCCGGCTGCCAGCGCTTCTCGCCGAAGAAGGTCATGATCATCACGCGGGTCATGTAGAACGCGGTGATGGCCGCGCCGAGCAGGGCCACGGAGCCGAGGATCCAGCCCTCGGTGCCGCCCTTCGCGAACGCCGCCTCGATGATCTTGTCCTTGGAGAAGAAGCCGGACAGTCCCGGGAAACCGATGATGGCGAGGTACCCGAGGCCGAACGTCACGAAGGTGACCGGCATGTACTTCCGCAGCCCGCCGAACTTCCGCATGTCGACCTCGTCGTTCATGCCGTGCATGACCGAACCGGCGCCGAGGAAGAGGCCCGCCTTGAAGAAGCCGTGCGTCACCAGGTGCATGATCGCGAAGACGTAGCCGATGGGGCCGAGGCCCGCGGCGAGGATCATGTAGCCGATCTGCGACATCGTCGAGCCGGCGAGGGCCTTCTTGATGTCGTCCTTGGCGCAACCGACGATCGCACCGAACAGGAGCGTGACGGCGCCGACGATCGTGACGACCAACTGGGCGTCCGGCGCCCCGTTGAAGATCGCGCCGGAGCGGACGATCAGGTAGACGCCCGCGGTCACCATGGTCGCGGCATGGATGAGGGCCGAGACCGGGGTCGGGCCCTCCATCGCGTCCCCGAGCCAGGACTGGAGCGGCACCTGCGCCGACTTGCCGCACGCGGCGAGCAGCAGCATCAGGCCGATGGCGGTGAGCTTGCCCTCGCTGGTGTCACCGGTGGCCTCCAGGACCGGCCCGAAGGCGAAGGTCCCGAACGTCGTGAACATCAGCATGATGGCGATGGACAAGCCCATGTCGCCGACGCGGTTGACCAGGAAGGCCTTCTTCGCGGCCGTGGCCGCGCTGGGCTTGTGCTGCCAGAAGCCGATCAGCAGGTACGAGGCGAGGCCCACGCCCTCCCAGCCGACGTACAACAGCAGGTAGTTGTCGGCGAGGACGAGCAGCAGCATCGCCGCGAGGAACAGGTTCAGGTAGCCGAAGAAGCGGCGGCGCCGCTCGTCGTGCTCCATGTACCCGATCGAGTACAGGTGGATCAGCGTGCCCACACCGGAGATCAGCAGGACGAACGTCATCGACAGCTGGTCGAGATGGAACGCGACGTCCGCCTGGAAGCCCTCGACGGGGATCCAGCTGAACAGGTGCTGGCTGAGTGTGCGGTCCTCCGGACCCTTGCCGAGCAGGTCGGAGAAGAGCACGACGGCGATGACGAAGGAGACGGCCGCGAGCAGCGTGCCGAGCAGATGACCCACCCGGTCCAACGCCCGCCCGCCACACAGCAGTACGGCCGCTCCGAGCAGGGGCGCCGCGACAAGCAGCGCAATCAGGTTCTCCACGATTCAGCGACCCCTTACAGCTTCATCAGGCTGGCGTCGTCGACCGAGGCCGAGTGGCGGGAACGGAACAGCGACACGATGATCGCGAGCCCCACCACGACCTCGGCGGCGGCGACGACCATCGTGAAGAACGCGATGATCTGGCCGTCGAGATTGCCGTGCATACGGGAGAACGCGACGAACGCGAGGTTGCACGCGTTCAGCATCAGCTCGATGCACATGAACACGACGATCGCGTTCCGCCTGATGAGCACGCCGGTGGCGCCGATCGTGAACAACAGGGCGGCGAGATACAGGTAGTTGACCGGATTCACTTCGACGCCTCCTCGGCCCGGTCGCGGTCCTCCGAGCGCTCCAGGCGGTCGGACGACCGCTGCTCGAGAGCCTTCAGATCGCTCATCGCCTCACCGGAGACGTCCCGGATCTGGCCGCGCTCCCGCAGCGTCTGCATGACCGTGAGCTCCGACGGGCTGCCGTCGGGCAGCAGGCCCGCGATGTCCACCGCGTTGTGCCGGGCGTAGACACCCGGGGCGGGCAGCGGCGGCAGGTGCTTGCCCTCGCGCACGCGCTCCTCGGCCAACTCGCGCTGGGTCTTGGCCCGTTCGGTGCGCTCGCGGTGCGTGAGCACCATCGCGCCGACGGTGGCCGTGATCAGCAGGGCGCCGGTGATCTCGAAGGCGAAGACGTACTTGGTGAAGATGAGGGACGCGAGCCCCTCCACGTTCCCCCCGGCGTTCGCCTTGCCGAGACCGTTGAACTGGTTCAGCGAGGCGTTGCCGATCCCCGCGATGAGCAGCACCCCGAAGCCGACCCCGCACAGGGCCGCGAGCCAGCGCTGCCCCTTGATGGTCTCGGTCAGGGAGTCCGCCGCGGTGACGCCGACGAGCATCACCACGAAGAGGAACAGCATCATGATCGCGCCGGTGTAGACGACGATCTGCACGATGCCCAGGAAGTACGCCCCGTTGGCCAGGTAGAAGATCGCCAGGATGATCATGGTGCCGGCCAGGCACAGGGCACTGTGCACGGCCTTCTTCATCAGGATCGTGCACAGGGCGCCGATGACGGCGACGGTGCCAAGGATCCAGAACTGGAAGGCCTCACCGGTCGAGGTGTTCGCGGCGAGCGTGCTCGCGAGCTGCGCGCTCATGCGTCCACCTCCGCCTCGTCCTCGGAGACCGCCTCGTCCGGCTTCTCGCCCTTGGAGACGGCCACTTGGCGCTCGGTGCCGGGCGCGGCCTCGGTGACGAGCCCCCGGTAGTAGTCCTGCTCGTCCATGCCGGGGAAGATCGAGTGCGGGCTGTCGACCATGCCCTCGTCGAGCCCGGCGAGCAGCTGCTCCTTGGTGTAGATGAGGTTGGCGCGGCTGCTGTCCGCCAGCTCGAACTCGTTCGTCATCGTCAGCGCGCGCGTGGGGCACGCCTCGATGCACAGTCCGCACAGAATGCAGCGGGCGTAGTTGATCTGGTAGACGCGGCCGTAGCGCTCACCCGGCGAGTAGCGCTCCTCCTCCGTGTTGTCCGCGCCCTCCACGTAGATCGCGTCCGCCGGGCAGGCCCAGGCGCACAACTCGCAGCCGACGCACTTCTCCAGGCCGTCCGGATGGCGGTTGAGCTGGTGCCTGCCGTGGAAGCGGGGAGCAGTGGTCTTCGGTTGCTCCGGGTACTGCTCGGTCAGCCGCTTCTTGAACATGGCCTTGAAGGTCACGCCGAAGCCGGCGACGGGGTTCTGGAACCCCGGCTCGGTGTCCTTCTGCTGACCGGAGTTGGTCTCGTCAGCCATCGGACGCCTCCTTTCCTTCGCGAGATCCGCCAAGCGACTCGCCGTCACTCTGAGTATCGGGGCCGCCACTGACAATCAGCTCTCGCTCCCGGCGGGAGCGCCTGCGCGGCACGGGTGGCAACTCCTGCCCGGGCAGCGGCGGGACGGGGAATCCGCCCGCCATCGGGTCGAAGGCGGCGGGTTCTTCGGCGGCCTCGCGCTGCTTGGCCCCCCGGTCGCGGAAGATGTCCACGACGAACGACAGGAGCAGGACCACAAGGATCGCGGCCCCGACGTACAGGGCGATGGAGGCGAAGTCGTAGTTCTCGTTGCGCAGCGTCCGCACGGTCGCCACCAGCATCAGCCACACCACGGAGACCGGGATGAGGACCTTCCAGCCGAGCTTCATCAGCTGGTCGTAGCGCACCCGCGGGAGCGTGCCGCGCAGCCAGATGAAGAAGAACAGCAGCAGCTGGACCTTGATGACGAACCAGAGCATCGGCCACCAGCCGTGGTTCGCGCCCTCCCAGAACGTGGAGACCGGCCACGGTGCGCGCCAGCCGCCCAGGAAGAGCGTCACGGACACCGCGGAGACCGTCACCATGTTCACGTACTCGGCGAGCATGAACATCGCGAACTTGATGGACGAGTACTCGGTGTTGAAGCCGCCGACGAGGTCGCCCTCGGACTCCGGCATGTCGAACGGGGCGCGGTTCGTCTCGCCGACCATCGTCACGATGTAGATCAGGAACGACACCGGCAGCAGCACGATGTACCAGCGGTCGTGCTGCTGGGCGACGATCTCCGAGGTCGACATCGAGCCCGAGTAGAGGAACACCGAGGCGAAGGCCGCGCCCATCGCGATCTCGTACGAGATCATCTGCGCGCAGGAGCGCAGACCGCCGAGCAGCGGGTACGTCGATCCGGACGACCAGCCGGCGAGGACGATGCCGTAGATTCCGACGGAGGCGACCGCGAGGATGTAGAGCATCGCGATCGGCAGGTCGGTGAGCTGCATCGTCGTGCGGTGACCGAAGATCGAGATCTCGTTGCCCGCCGGGCCGAACGGGATCACCGCGATCGCCATGAAGGCGGGGATCGCCGCGACGATCGGCGCGAGGATGTAGACCACCTTGTCCGCGCGCTTGACGATCAGGTCTTCCTTCAGCATCAGCTTGATGCCGTCGGCGAGCGACTGGAGCATGCCCCAGGGGCCGTGCCGGTTCGGGCCGATGCGCAGCTGCATCCAGGCGACGACCTTGCGCTCCCACACGATGGAGAACAGCACGGTCACCATCAGGAAGGCGAAGCAGAAGACCGCCTTCACGACGACGAGCCACCAGGGGTCGCGCCCGAACATCGAGAGATCTTCGGCGGCCAGGGGGCTCAGCGCCGCCTGGCTCATTGCCAGGGAGTTCATGACTGCACCTCCGGGGCTCCGGCGGCGACGGCCGGGCCGATCTTCACCAGGTCGCCGGGCGCGGCCCCCGTGTCCGAAGCGACGCCGCCGCCCTCGGAGTTGAGCGGCAGCCACACGACACGGTCGGGCATCTCGGTGACCTGGAGCGGGAACGCGACGCTGCCCAGGGCTCCGGAGACCGTCAGTACGTCGCCGTCCTTCACGCCCGCCTCCGCGGCGGTCGCGGCGGACACGCGCGCGTGGGCGGCGTGCCGGGTACCGGCGAGCGCGTCGTCGCCCTCCTGGAGGCGGCCCAGGTCGAGCAGCAGCCGGTGTCCGGCGAGGACGGCCTCTCCGGAGGAGGGGCGCGGCAGCTGACCCGTCGTTTCCAGGGGCTCCGTCGCGTGCGGCCCGTCCCAGTTGCCCAGCCGGTCCAACTCGCCGCGCAGCGAGCGCAGATCCGGCAGACCCAGGTGGACGTCCATCGCGTCCGCCACCATCTGCAGTGCGCGCGCGTCCGTGGGCGCGACGCGACGCGTCATCTGGTCGGGCTTCAGCGCGGCCTCGAACATCCGGGCGCGCCCCTCCCAGTTGAGGAACGTGCCCGCCTTCTCGGCGACCGCGGCCACCGGGAGGACGACGTCGGCGTGGTCGGTGACCTCGCTGGGCCGCTGCTCCAGGGAGATCAGGAAACCCACCTCGTGAAGGGCTTCACGCGCGCGTGCCGGGGACGGCAGGTCGGCGACCTCGACGCCGGCCACCACCAGGGCGCCCAGTTCGCCGGTGGCCGCGGCCTCCACGATCTGCCCGGTGTCACGGCCGAACCGGTGCGGCAGTTCGGCCACGCCCCAGGCGGCGGCGACCTCGTCCCGCGCGCGCGGGTCGGTCGCGGGCCTGCCGCCCGGCAGCAGCGACGGCAGCGCGCCCGCCTCGACGGCGCCGCGCTCACCGGCCCGGCGTGGGACCCACACCAGCTGGGCCCCGGTCGCGGACGCGGCCCGTACGGCAGCGGTGAGACCGCCCGTCACGGCCGCGACCCGCTCGCCGACGACGATCACGGCGCCTTCGCCGCGCAGCGCCTGCGCGGCGTCCGCTCCCCCGCCTTCGAGACCGACCCCGGCGGCGAGCGCGTCCAGCCACTCCGGCTCGGTGCCGGGAGCGGCGGGCAGCAGCGTGCCACCCGCCTTCTCCAGGCCGCGCGTCTCGTGCGTGGCCAGCGAATAGACCTTCTGACCGTGATTCCGCCATGCCTTGCGGAGCTTGAGGAAGACGCCGGGCGTCTCCTCCTCCGACTCGAACCCGACCAGGAGAACGGCCGGGGCCTTCTCCAGCTTCGTGTACGTGACGCCGCTGCCGTCCAGATCGCGACCCCGACCGGCGACGCGCGCCGCCAGGAAGTCGGCCTCCTCGCTGCTGTGCACGCGCGCACGGAAGTCGATGTCGTTCGTGTCGAGGGCGACACGTGCGAACTTGCTGTACGCGTAGGCGTCCTCGACGGTGAGCCGACCACCGGTGAGCACCCCGGTCCTGCCCCGGGCGGCGGCGAGCCCGCGCGCGGCGGCCTCCAGCGCCTCCGGCCAGGAAGCGGGCCGCAGTTCACCGCTCTCCGCGTCCCGTACGAGGGGGTGGGTGAGCCGGTCGGGCTTCTGCGCGTAGCGGAAGCCGAAGCGGCCCTTGTCGCAGATCCACTCCTCGTTGACCTCGGGGTCGTTGGCCGCGAGGCGGCGCATGACCTTGCCGCGCCGGTGGTCGGTGCGGGTCGCACAGCCGCCGGAGCAGTGCTCGCACACGCTCGGCGACGACACGAGGTCGAAGGGCCGGGAGCGGAACCGGTACGCCGCCGAGGTCAGCGCGCCGACCGGACAGATCTGGATCGTGTTCCCGGAGAAGTACGACTCGAAGGGGTCGCCCTCGCCCGTGCCGACCTGCTGGAGCGCGCCGCGCTCGATCAGCTCGATCATCGGGTCGCCCGCGATCTGGTTGGAGAACCGGGTGCAGCGCGCGCACAGCACGCACCGCTCGCGGTCGAGCAGCACCTGCTTCGAGATCGGGACCGGCTTCTCATAGGTGCGCTTCTTGCCCTCGAAGCGCGAGTCGGACTGGCCGTGCGACATCGCCTGGTTCTGCAGCGGGCACTCGCCGCCCTTGTCGCAGACCGGGCAGTCCAGGGGGTGGTTGATGAGCAGCAGCTCCATGACCCCCTTCTGCGCCTTCTCGGCGACCGGGGAGGAAAGCTGGCTCTTGACCACCATGCCGTCGGTGCAGGTGATGGTGCAGGACGCCATCGGCTTGCGCTGACCCTCCACCTCCACGATGCACTGCCGGCAGGCGCCGGCCGGGTCGAGCAGCGGGTGGTCGCAGAAGCGCGGGATCTCGATGCCGAGCAGCTCGGCGGCCCGGATGACCAGGGTCCCCTTGGGGACGCTGATCTCGATGCCGTCGATCGTCAACGACACGAGGTCCTCGGGCGGAACCGCCGCCTCGCCGCCCCCGGAGGGAGCGCCAGCGGTCACAGTCATGCGTTCACCTCCGTGCGGTGCTTGTCGCCCCGGTCCGCCCAGAGCGTGGACTTGGCCGGGTCGAAGGGGCAGGCCTTGCCCGTGATGTGCTGCTCGTACTCCTCGCGGAAGTACTTGAGCGAGGAGAAGATCGGCGAGGCGGCGCCGTCGCCGAGGGCGCAGAACGACTTGCCGTTGATGTTGTCGGCGATGTCGTTGAGCTTGTCGAGGTCGGACATCGTGCCCTTGCCGGCCTCGATGTCCCGCAGCAACTGCACGAGCCAGTACGTTCCTTCACGGCACGGCGTGCACTTGCCGCAGGACTCGTGGGCGTAGAACTCGGTCCACCTCGTGACCGCGCGCACGACGCAGGTCGTCTCGTCGAAGCACTGCAGCGCCTTGGTGCCGAGCATCGAACCGGCGGCGCCGACGCCCTCGTAGTCGAGGGGCACGTCGAGGTGCTCCTCGGTGAACATCGGGGTCGAACTGCCGCCCGGGGTCCAGAACTTGAGGCGGTGGCCCGGGCGCATGCCGCCGCTCATGTCGAGCAGCTGGCGCAGCGTGATGCCGAGCGGGGCCTCGTACTGGCCGGGGCTCGCGACGTGGCCGCTGAGCGAGTAGAGCGTGAAGCCGGGCGACTTCTCGCTCCCCATCGATTTGAACCAGTCCTTGCCCCGATTGATGATGGCGGGAACCGACGCGATGGACTCGACGTTGTTCACCACAGTGGGGCAGGCGTAGAGGCCCGCGACGGCAGGGAAGGGGGGACGGAGTCGCGGCTGACCACGGCGGCCTTCGAGCGAGTCCAGGAGCGCGGTCTCCTCACCACAGATGTACGCGCCCGCGCCGGCGTGCACGGTGAGTTCGAGATTGAGACCGCTGCCCAGGATGTTCTGCCCGAGATACCCCGCGGCGTAGGCCTCGCGCACGGCCTCGTGCAAGCGCCGCAGTACGGGGACCACTTCACCGCGCAAGTAGATGAACGCGTGCTCGGAACGGATCGCGTAACAGGCGATCACGATGCCCTCGATGAGGCTGTGCGGGTTCGCGAAGAGGAGCGGGATGTCCTTGCAGGTCCCCGGCTCCGATTCGTCGGCGTTGACAACTAGATAGTGCGGCTTGCCGTCTCCCTGCGGGATGAACTGCCACTTCATCCCCGTCGGGAATCCGGCGCCACCACGCCCGCGGAGCCCCGCGTCCTTCACATACGCGATCAGGTCGTCCGGTGCCATGGCGAGGGCCTTGCGCAGCCCCTCGTATCCCTCGTGCCGGCGGTACACATCCAAAGACCAGGACTTGTCCTGGTCCCAGAAGGCCGACAGGACCGGAGAGAGCAGCTTCTCCGGGCTGGTGTCGTTGTTCTCGATCTCGGCTGCCAAGGTCATCACTCCCCCTCCTCGGCGGTCGGACCCGCTGGGTGCTGCGGGTCGGAGGCCGACGTGTCCTGCGGCGCGTCGTGCGAGCTCAAGTGCTCGGTGGGCGACGGGTCGTGGGGCGCCTCGCCCTCGATGCCCTCGCCGCGCGGGTGGACCACGCGCGCGGGCTCCGTCTCCCCCTTGGCCAGCCGGAGCCCGATCAGCGAGGCGGGCCCCGCGCTGCCGCCGGCCTCGACGGCCCCCGCGCGCTCGTCGGGGAAACCGGCCAGGATGCGCGCGGTCTCCTTGAAGGTGCACAAGGGAGCGCCGCGCGTGGGTGACACCTCGGCCCCCGCCCGCAGGTCGTCGACGAGCTGCTTGGCGGTCTCGGGTGTCTGGTTGTCGAAGAACTCCCAGTTGACCATCACCACGGGAGCGAAATCACAAGCGGCATTGCACTCGATGTGCTCCAGCGTGATCTTGCCGTCGTCCGTGGTGCCGTTGTTGCCGACCTCGAGGTGCTCCTGGAGCGACTCGAAGATGGCGTCACCGCCCATGACGGCGCACAACGTGTTGGTGCAGACGCCCACCTGGTAGTCGCCGCTCGGCTTCCTGCGGTACATCGTGTAGAAGGTCGCGACGGCCGTGACCTCGGCGGTGGTCAGGCCGAGCATGTCCGCGCAGAACTGCATGCCGGTGCGCGTGACATGCCCTTCCTCCGACTGCACGAGGTGCAGCAGCGGAAGCAGCGCCGAACGGGAGCCGGGGTAGCGGGAGATGATCTCCTTCGCGTCGGCCTCCAGGCGGGTTCGGACGTCGTCCGGGTACGCGGGCGCGGGCAGCTGTGGCATGCCCAGACTCACGCCCTGCTCCGAAGAACTGGTGGTCACCGGTCGACGCCTCCCATCACGGGGTCGATGGACGCGACGGCGACGATGACGTCGGCGACCTGGCCGCCCTCGCACATCGCCGCCATGGCCTGAAGGTTGGTGAAGGACGGGTCGCGGAAGTGGACCCGGAACGGGCGGGTGCCGCCGTCGGACACGGCGTGCACACCCAGCTCGCCCTTGGGCGACTCCACGGCCGCGTAGGTCTGTCCCGGTGGGACGCGGAAGCCCTCGGTCACCAGCTTGAAGTGGTGGATGAGGGCCTCCATGGAGGTGCCCATGATGTTCTTGATGTGGTCGAGCGAGTTGCCGAGACCGTCCGGGCCGAGGGCCAGCTGGGCGGGCCAGGCGATCTTCTTGTCGCCGACCATGACCGGGCCCGGCTCCAGGCGGTCCAGGCACTGCTCGACGATGCGCAGCGACTGGCGCATCTCCTCCAGGCGGATCAGGAAGCGCCCGTAGGAGTCGCAGGTGTCGGCGGTCGGGATCTCGAAGTCGTAGTTCTCGTAGCCGCAGTACGGCTGGGCCTTGCGCAGGTCGTGCGGCAGGCCGGCGGAGCGCAGGATCGGTCCTGTGGCGCCGAGGGCCATGCAGCCCGCGAGGTCGAGGTAGCCGACGTCCTGCATACGGGCCTTGAAGATGGGGTTCCCGGTGGCGAGCTTGTCGTACTCGGGAAGGTTCTTCTTCATCTTCTTCACGAACTCGCGCAGCGCGTCGACCGCGCCGGGCGGCAGGTCCTGGGCGAGCCCGCCGGGCCGGATGTACGCGTGGTTCATCCGCAGGCCGGTGATCAACTCGTAGACGTCGAGAACGAGTTCACGATCGCGGAATCCGTAGATCATGATCGTGGTCGCGCCGAGCTCCATGCCACCGGTGGCGATGGCCACCAGGTGCGAGGACATCCGGTTCAGCTCCATGAGGAGCACGCGGATGATGTTGGCGCGGTCCGGGATCTCGCCCTCGATGCCCAGGAGCTTCTCGACGGCGAGGCAGTACGCCGTCTCGTTGTAGAAGGGCGTCAGGTAGTCCATGCGCGTCACGAACGTGGTGCCCTGGGTCCACGTGCGGTACTCGAGGTTCTTCTCGATGCCGGTGTGGAGGTAGCCGATGCCGCAGCGGGCCTCGGTGACCGTCTCGCCGTCGATCTCCAGGATCAGGCGCAACACCCCGTGCGTGGACGGGTGCTGGGGTCCCATGTTGACGATGATGCGCTCGTCGTCGGACTTGACCGCCGACTCGGCGACCTCGTCCCAGTCGCCTCCGGTGACCGTGTAGACGGTGCCTTCGGTGGTCGCGCGGGGAGTTGCGTGGGGTGTGGTCACGAGTACGACCTCCGCTGGTCCGGAGCCGGGATCTGGGCGCCCTTGTACTCGACGGGGATGCCGCCGAGGGGATAGTCCTTGCGCTGCGGGAAGCCCTGCCAGTCGTCCGGCATCATGATCCGCGTCAGCGCGGGGTGGCCGTCGAAGACGAGCCCGAAGAAGTCGTACGCCTCGCGCTCGTGCCAGTCGTTCGTCGGATACACCGGGACCAGGGACGGGACGTGCGGGTCCGCGTCGGGCGCCGAGACCTCGAGGCGGATCAGCCGATTGTGGGTGATCGAGCGCAGGTGGTAGACGGCGTGCAGCTCGCGGCCCTTGTCACCGGGGTAGTGCACCGCAGAGACCCCCGTGCACAGTTCGAAGCGCAGGGCCGGGTCGTCGCGCAGCGTGCGGGCGACGCGGACCAGGTGCTCGCGCTCGATGTGGAAGGTGAGCTCGTCGCGGTCGACGACCGTCTTGTCGATGGCGTTCTCGGGGACGAGGCCCTGTTCCTCCAGGGCGCCCTCCAGCTCGTCCGCCACCTCGTCGAACCAGCCGCCGTAGGGGCGGGAGGATTCGCCGGGCAGCCGGACCGAGCGGACGAGGCCGCCGTAGCCGGAGGTGTCGCCGCCGTTGTTGGCGCCGAACATGCCGCGCTGGACGCGGATCTCCTCGCCGTGGTCGCCGCGCTGCCCCGGGAGGTTGGAGACACTGAGGTCCTTCTCGGGGTTGACCCCGTTGGAGCCCTTTTCGGGTCCCTTGCCGTTCTGAGCGTCGCTCACCGCAGCAGCCCCTTCATCTCGATCGTCGGGAGCGCCTTGCGCGCCGCTTCCTCCGCCTCGCGGGCCGCCTCCTCGGCGTTCACGCCGAGCTTTCCGTTCTGCACCTTCTGATGGAGCTTGAGAATCGCGTCCATCAGCATCTCGGGCCGGGGCGGGCAGCCGGGCAGGTAGATGTCGACCGGGATGACGTGGTCGACGCCCTGCACGATCGCGTAGTTGTTGAACATCCCGCCGGAGGAGGCGCAGACACCCATGGAGATGACCCACTTGGGGTTCGGCATCTGGTCGTAGACCTGGCGCAGGACGGGGGCCATCTTCTGGCTCACCCGTCCGGCGACGATCATCAGGTCCGCCTGGCGGGGCGAACCGCGGAACACCTCCATGCCGAACCGCGCCAGGTCGTAGCGGCCGGCGCCCGTCGTCATCATCTCGATGGCGCAGCAGGCGAGGCCGAACGTGGCGGGGAACATGGACGACTTGCGCACCCAGCCCGCGGCCTGTTCGACGGTGGTCAGCAGGAATCCGCTCGGCAGCTTTTCTTCGAGTCCCATTGGTCTGTGGCTCCTGGTCTCCCCTATACGGGGCTCAGTCCCATTCCAGGCCGCCGCGCCGCCATACGTACGCGTACGCGACGAAGACGGTGAGCACGAAGAGCAGCATCTCTACGAGCCCGAACACCCCGAGGGCGTCGAAGGTGACGGCCCAGGGGTAGAGAAAGACGATCTCGATGTCGAAGACGATGAAGAGCATCGCCGTCAGGTAGTACTTGATGGGGAAGCGCCCGCCACCGGCCGGCGTGGGGGTCGGCTCGATCCCGCACTCGTAGGCCTCTAGCTTGGCCCGGTTGTACCGCTTTGGACCGATAAGCGTGGCCATGACCACGGAGAAGATCGCAAAGCCTGCCCCGAGGGCTCCCAGTACGAGGATGGGCGCATAAGCGTTCACCGCTCCTCGCTCCTCTCAGTCGGCACTGACTGCTGGCGGTTGCATGAACCCGCACCCCGCCCCACGTCCTGCAAACGGTCGAAGATCGCCTACATGTGAAGCGGGTCACAAGCCCAACTTGCCCCGCATCCTATGCCTGCAACTCTGTGATCTGCGACACGGGGTGCGCCAACTACTTTGTGATCTCCACCACCTGACGAAGGATCATGAAGTCGGATGAGCGGTGATCTTCACACGCGAAGCACCTGAGTGATCACCAGTGGTGACAACTTGGCGAGTAACCCCTGGTCGGAGCGGTGCGCTCACTATCAAGAGGTGGCGCATGCAAGCAAATTGGTGCTGGACGGGGTTGGCTGATAGTGGACGCCGTTCACACGTTGGGGGGATGGGTGTGAATGGAAGTGGACGCGAGATGTGTTCATCGCGTGTGCACCGCACCCCCTAGGGGTCCACTTGTGACCTGCGTCACGCGGTCGTCACACCGTCAGAAACCGGGCTTGGCCAACGGCCTCAACGGGTGGTAAGCGTGGGGCAATTCGGGCGTATTACTGAAAACCCGTGCTCAGGGCAGTGCGGGCGCTTGTCCAATATGCCCGTTACGGCGTCAATAAAGCCTGTCGGGCCCCGGTTTCGGCTCTCCGCTCCACAACTGTGGCGCACCACACGTTTCTTGAAGGGATCGGGGAGGCCCTGATACCGGTTGGTCTCATGTCCCACACCGCTCACATACCCAGCCACCGGAAGCCCCGCAACAGCGCCTCGAAGAAGGCCCTGCGCGCCGGAGTTACCGGTGGCGTCCTCAGCACCCTGGCGATCGCTGGTGCGGCGGGTACGGCCAGCGCGGCCGAGCCCGTGACGCAGACCATCGAGATGCCCACGCTCACCAACGACCTCTCTTCCCAGGTCGCGCAGTCCGCGGACGCCACCCAGCAGGCCGCGGCCAACTACCAGGTCCAGGCCGAGCGCGACGCCGCCTTCGACAAGGCAGCGGACCAGGCGAAGAAGGACCAGGTCGCCGCCGAGAAGAAGGCCGAGGCCCAGAAGAAGGCCGAAGCCAAGGCGAAGGCGGAGGCCGAGGCGAAGCGCCAGGCCGAGGCGAAGGCCGCCGCCTCCCGCTCCAGCGAGCGCACCACGCTCCAGGCGACCTCCGCGTCCTCGTCCTCCGACGACGTCGCGGCGCCGGCCAGTGGCTCCGCCGCCGCCGTCGTGTCCTTCGTGAAGTCGCACATCGGCGACGCCTACGTCTCCGGCGGCACGGGCCCCAGCTCGTGGGACTGCTCGGGCCTCGTGCAGGCCGCGTACAAGCAGGCCGGTGTCGACCTGCCGCGCGTCTCGCAGGACCAGTCGACGCAGGGCACCCAGGTCGGCCTCGACAACCTGCAGGCCGGCGACATCCTCTACTGGGGCGGCTCCGGCAGCGCCTACCACGTCGCGATCTACGTGGGCGGTGGCAACTTCGTCGGCGCGCAGAACTCCTCGACCGGCGTCGTCGAGAAGCCGCTCTCCTACGACCAGCCGACCGGCGCGGTGCGCGTTCTCTGAGCCTCCTGCGAGGTTCTGGTGAACTTCCGGGTCCCCAGGGACCCCTGCGGTCCCCACAGGCCGCACACAGCCGCCTGAGGCCCCTCGCGGGCCGCACAGTGGCACGGTCGAAGGCCGCCGCTCCCCCTACGGGGTGCGGCGGCCTTCGGTGTTTGTGCGGATAAACCGGGACAGCGCTGCCCGGGGCAGCGCTGCCTCTCAGCGGCGGCTCAGGCCTGCGGGGAGAGCTCGCCCATCGCGCCCCAACCCTCGTTCGGGATGTCGGCGTTGATGATCTCCGGGGTGGCGGCGATCAGCGGCGCCATGGCGTCGAGGCCCGCCTTGAAGTGGGCGGAGCCGACGTGCGCGGCACCGGCGTCGCCGTCCCGGAAGCCCTCCAGGAGCACGAACTGGTTCGGGTCCTCGACGCTGCGGGACCAGTCGAAGAAGAGGTTGCCCTCCTCGGCGCGGGTGGCCGCGGTGAACGCGGCGGTCTTCTCCAGCCACGAGTCGGCGTGCTCGGGGCGGACGGTGAACTTCACGGCGATGAAAATCATGGGTCCACCCTCCCCCGAGCCGCCCGACCCGGCAAAGTCAGGCCTTCGGCGCGACCTTGCTCAGCCCGTTGATGACCCGGTCCATCGCGTCACCGCCGGTCGGGTCCGTCAGGTTCGCGAGCATCTTCAGCGTGAACTTCATCAGCATCGGGTGGGTGAGCCCCCGCTGCGTCGCGATCTTCATGATCTTCGGGTTGCCGATGAGCTTCACGAAGGCGCGGCCCATCGTGTAGTAGCCGCCATAGGTGTCCTTGAGGACCTTCGGGTAGCGCTGCAGGGCCAGTTCGCGCTGGGCGTCGGTCGCGCGCGCGTGGGCCTGCACGATGACGTCGGCGGCGATCTGGCCGGACTCCATGGCGTACGCGATGCCCTCGCCGTTGAACGGGTTGACCAGGCCGCCCGCGTCGCCGACCAGGAGCAGGCCCTTGGTGTAGTGCGGCTGGCGGTTGAAGGCCATGGGGAGGGCGGCGCCGCGGATCGGCATCGTCATGTTGTCCGGGGTGTAGCCCCAGTCCTCGGGCATCGAGGCGCACCAGGCCTTGAGGACCTCGCGCCAGTCCAACTCGCGGAACGCCTTCGAGGAGTTGAGGATGCCCAGGCCCACGTTGGACGTGCCGTCGCCCATGCCGAAGATCCAGCCGTAGCCGGGAAGGAGGCGGTCCTCGGCACCGCGCCGGTCCCACAGCTCCAGCCAGGACTCCAGGTAGTCGTCGTCGTGGCGGGGCGACGTGAAGTACGTACGGACGGCGACGCCCATCGGGCGGTCCTCGCGGCGGTGCAGGCCCATCGCGAGGGAGAGCCGCGTGGAGTTGCCGTCGGCCGCGACCACCAGCGGGGCGTGGAAGGTGACCGGGGTCTTCTCCTCGCCCAGCTTGGCGTGCACGCCGGTGATGCGGCCGGTGCGCTCGTCGGTGATCGGGGCGCCGACATTGCACCGCTCGTAGAGCCGCGCGCCCGCCTTCTGGGCCTGCCGCGCGAGCTGCTCGTCGAAGTCGTCGCGCTTGCGAACGAGTCCGTAGTCCGGGTACGAGGCGAGGTCGGGCCAGTCGAGCTGGAGGCGGACGCCGCCGCCGATGATGCGCAGGCCCTTGTTGCGCAGCCAGCCGGCCTCCTCGGAGATGTCGATCCCCATGGAGACGAGCTGCTTCGTGGCGCGCGGGGTGAGGCCGTCGCCGCACACCTTCTCGCGCGGGAAGGCCGTCTTCTCCAGGAGCAGGACGTCGAGGCCGGCCTTGGCGAGGTAGTAGGCGGTCGTCGAACCGGCGGGTCCGGCCCCGACGACGATCACGTCCGCGCTGTGCTCGGAGAGGGGCTTGGGCTGCTCGGTCACGGCGGGTTCTCCCCAGGCTCGAAAACGGTGTGCCGTCCGGCACGGACATGGGCAGTCTATTCAGCGGTACTGATCGCTCAGCCGAAGGGCCAGCCCATGAGTCGAGTTCTGCCCGCCGTGGATCTGCGCGTCCCCACCCATGAGGACGCGCTCGCCTGGCACGGGGTGTTCGACGACCCCGATGTCATGGAGTTCCACGGAGGCGCGTCGGCGGAGCTCTCCGTGTACGAGGAGCTGACCGCGCGGCAGCGCAGGCACGAGGCGGAGCACGGGTTCTGCCTGTGGACGATGACCGACGGGGCGGGCGACGTCATCGGGTTCACGGGGGCACAGCCCTGGCCGGGCACCTGGGGGCCGACCGGCGAGATCGAGATCGGCTGGCGGCTCGGACGCGCGTACTGGGGGCAGGGGTACGCGACGACGGCCGCGCACCTGACGCTCGAACGGGTCCGGGCGGCGGGCATACCGAGCGTCGTCGCGATGGTCGACGCCCGCAACGAGCGCTCGATCGCGGTGACCCGGCGCCTCGGCATGGAGCTGGCCGAGACGTTCGTGACGCCGACCGGGAGACAGGGGCACTGCTTCCGCCTGGAGCTCTGACCCCGCGCGCGGGAGCGCTGACCGGACCTTCCGGACACCACGCCCCAGGAGCTACCCTTCCGGTACCTCCTGGGGGTGACATCTGTGGTGAAGACACCCAAGACGCCCAAGACACCGGATGCCGATCCGCCGGACGTGCCCGTACCGAAGCTCGTCGGCCTGATGGCGGTCGACGCGCGGCAGGCGGCCCGTGAGCACGGCGTGCTGATCGCGGCGGCGGACCGGGACGACTTCGAGCGGGTGGCCGTGGAGTACGTGGTGCGCCAGTACCCGCTGCCCGGCGTCGAGGTGCCGCGGGACGCGGTCGTCACGGTCTGGTTCGACCTCGGTGAGGGCGAGGGCGGTGGCGGCGGGGCCGGCGTGCGCGTGCCGCGGGCGCCGGGGCCCCGGGGCGGCGGTATGCGCAGGGAGCTCGACGAACCGGGTGAGCCGCCCACGCGCGCGGGGTCGTTCAGCCCGTGTCCGTGACGCGGTCCGTGGCGGGACCGCGGCGCGGTTGAACCGTCACGCCTTCTTGTAGCCGCGGTGCAGCGTGACGATGCCGCCGGTGAGGTTCCGCCAGGCCACCCGCTGCCAGCCGACGTCCTGCAGCAGCGCGGCCAGTTCGGGCTGCGTGGGCCAGGCGCGGATCGACTCGGCGAGATAGACGTACGCGTCCGGGTTCGAGGACACCGCGCGGGCGACCGGCGGCAGGGCGCGCATCAGGTACTCGGTGTAGACGGTGCGGAAAGGGGCCCACGTCGGGTGGCTGAACTCGCAGATGACGACGCGGCCGCCCGGCTTGGTGACGCGGTGCAGCTCGCTCAGCGCGGCCTCGGTCTCCTGGATGTTGCGCAGCCCGAAGGAGATCGTCACGGCGTCGAACGTGTCGTCCTTGAACGGCAGCTTCGTGCCGTCGCCCGCGGTGAACGGCATCCACGGGTGACGCTGCTTTCCCACGCGCAGCATGCCGAGGGAGAAGTCGCAGGGGACGACGTAGGCGCCGGCCTGTGCGAAGGGCTGCGAGGAGGTGGCGGTGCCCGCGGCGAGGTCGAGGACCTTCTGCGCGGGGCGGGCGTCGACGGCCTTGGCGACCTCCTTGCGCCACAGGCGGGTCTGTCCCAGGGACAGCACGTCGTTGGTGAGGTCGTACTTCTCCGCCACGTCGTCGAACATCGAGGCGACTTCGTGGGGCTGCTTGTCCAGGGATGCACGGGTCACCGCGCCATTGTGTCAGGCGGGGTGGGGGCGGTGGCGGTGGCCCGTGCCGGGGCGGAGCCCCGGTCTTTTGGAGCCCCGCCGGCGATTGAGGCGCGGGGTCCGGGGCGGAGCCCCGCGACCGGAACGCCGGTGCCGGGTCAACGGCCCCGGTACACCAAACGTCCACCGACCACCGTCGCCACACACGTGCCCGCCCCCTGGGCCACCAGTTCCGACCGGTCCGCCACGGCGAACACCGCGAAACGCGCCGCCCCGCCCACGGCCAGGGGCGGCAGCAGGACCATGGGCCGCGGGGACAGTGACACCGGACCGGGCAGCCGCTCGGGGCGCGCGCCGAACGCGAGCCCGGAGCGGCGGGCCACCTCGAGGACCGGCTTGGAGCGGAGCTCACCCGCGAGCGCCACCGTCCCGTGCGCGAACAGCCGCTGCACACCCCGCCGCGCACTCGCACCGAGCCGCGACGGATCCGCGCGGAAGATCTCCCGCGCCCGCTCCCCACCGATCGGCACCGTCCCGTACGTGTCCGCCTCACGCGGATCCGGGTGGTACGTGTGCTCGAGGATCTCGGGACCGTACGGGTTGAGGAGGCCAGGGGTGAGGATGCCGGGCCAGCGCCGCACCCGTGCCGAAGGGTGGGCGTCGGCCAACTCCTCGTACGGGCCGAGCGCCTTGATGGTCTCGCCCTCGACGAGGACGGCCGCACCGTCGGCCTCGGTGACGTGAAGTGTCGTCAAGACGGGCTCAGTTGGTGGAGACGAGCTTCAGCTCGGGGTGAGCCGTCCCGCCGTCGATCGCGGTCGACGAGATGTGCGAGGTGACACGGTCGTCGACCGGGTCGTTCGCCGGGTCGTCGTGCACGACGAGGTGCTCGTACGTCGTGGCGCGCTGCGCGGGGACGCGGCCCGCCTTCCGGATGAGCTCGATGATCTCCATCCGGTTCGAGCGGTGCTTGGCACCGGCCGAGGAGACCACGTTCTCCTCCAGCATGATCGAGCCGAGGTCGTCGGCGCCGTAATGGAGGGACAGCTGGCCGACTTCCTTGCCCGTCGTCAGCCACGAGCCCTGGATGTGCTGGACGTTGTCCAGGAAGATCCGGGCGATCGCGATCATCCGCAGGTACTCGAAGAGCGTCGCCTGCGTGCGGCCCTTCAGGTGGTTGTTCTCCGGCTGGTACGTGTACGGGATGAAGGCGCGGAAGCCGCCCGTCTTGTCCTGCGTGTCGCGGATCATGCGCAGGTGCTCGATGCGCTCGGCGTTGGTCTCGCCGGTGCCCATGAGCATCGTGGACGTCGACTCGACGCCGAGCCGGTGCGCCGTCTCCATGATCTCCAGCCAGCGCTCGCCGGACTCCTTGAGCGGGGCGATCGCCTTGCGGGGGCGCGCCGGGAGGAGTTCCGCGCCCGCGCCCGCGAAGGAGTCGAGCCCGGCGGCGTGGATCCGCTGGATCGCCTCTTCCACCGACACCTTGGAGATGCGGGCCATGTGCTCGACCTCCGAAGCGCCGAGGCTGTGGATGACGAGCTGCGGGTACTCCTTCTTAATGGCGCCGAAGTGCTCCTCGTAGTACTCGACGCCGTAGTCCGGGTGGTGCCCGCCCTGGAACATGATCTGGGTGCCGCCCAGCTCGATCGTCTCCGCGCAGCGGCGCAGGATGTCCTCGAGGTCGCGCGACCAGCCCTTCTTGGTGTCCTTGGGGGCCGCGTAGAAGGCGCAGAACTTGCACGCCGTGACGCACACGTTCGTGTAGTTGATGTTCCGCTCGATGATGTACGTCGCGATGTGCTCGATGCCCGCGTACTTGCGGCGGCGGATCGCGTCGGCGGCGGCGCCGAGCGCGTGCAGCGGGGCGTCGCGGTACAGGGCGACGGCCTCCTCGGGGGTGATCCGCCCACCGTCGGCGGCGCGGTCGAGGACGGACTGAAGCGCGGCCTTCTCGGTCACCGGGCGAGCCCCTTTCGGAGGATTCTGACGAGTCCGAGCTGGAATCTCGACGAGTCTGAGCTGAAATCTCAGCGTACGTCAGGGCTCCGGGCCCCCCACACGTCAGGCCCCCAGCGCGCCCAGCACCACCCCCGCGAGGGCGCCCAGGATCATGAAGGGGCCGAAGGGGATCTCGGTGCCCCGCCCGGCCCGCCGCGTCACCACCAGGACCAGGGCGTACAGGCCGTTGAACAGCACTCCGGCGAACGCCCCCAGGAACAGCACGCCCCACCCGTACCAGCCGAGCGCCGCGCCGAGCCCCACCGCCAGCTTCACGTCCCCGAAGCCCATGCCCTTCGGGTAGGCGAGCAGGAGCAGCAGATATCCGGCGCCGAGGCCGAGCGCACCCCACAGCGCGCCGCCCCACGACCCGCCCGCCTCCGGCAGCAGCGCCGCCCCGCCGAGCGCGAGCACGGCGAGCCCGGCGAGCGGCAGCGTGAGCACGTCCGGCAGCCGTTTCACCGCGAAGTCGACGGTGGCCAGGAGCACGCCGAGCGGCGCGAGCAGCAGCCAGGCGCCGAGTTCGGGCCGGGTGCCGGTGGCGGTGGCGAGCAGCGCGCAGACGAGCGCGGTGACGGCGGCGAGCCCGCCCGCCCGGGGCCCCGGGCGGGCGCCCAGCCAGCCGCGGGCCGGACGCCACGGCTCCCCCGGTTCGACGGACAGCCGGTACGCGGGCCGTGGCAGGAGCAGCCCGCAGGCCGCGCCCCACACCGCGGCGAACGCGACCAGCACGACCGGCGCACCTGCCTCGGCAGCGATCAGCGGGCCCTCTTGCACCACGTCCCCCTGCACCGGATCTCCCCCACGCTCTCCCCCACGCCGTCTCAACCGCCCTTGACCCGGTCGAGGTCCGCCGTGGGGTCACCGGCGGC
The DNA here is from genome assembly GCF_044453445.1 of Streptomyces sp. NPDC051684. Taxonomy (NCBI): domain Bacteria; kingdom Bacillati; phylum Actinomycetota; class Actinomycetes; order Kitasatosporales; family Streptomycetaceae; genus Streptomyces; species Streptomyces sp. NPDC051684. The sequence continues at coordinate 505,991 of NZ_JBITCS010000001.1, forward strand.
CGGGTATTGCGAGGTGTACTTGAGGGACGCGCCGGCCCGGGTGAGGCGCACGGTGTGCGGGCCCTTCGCGCAGGTGCCCGGATTACCGGGAGCGGCCCTGCCCGCGGCGACCAGCACCTTGCCGTCCGCGGACTTCAGGGTCAGTACGTCGACGCACTGGATGCCCAGCGGGTCCGTCGACGTCACCTTGCCGACCTGCTGGTGGACCTTGGCCTGCTTCAGGTCGACGCGGAACGTGCCGAAGGAGATCCCCGCCTGCTTCGCCGGCCCGTCCCACGAGCCGAGGTAGAACTTCGGCACGCCCGGTGCCTTCGGCGCGGCGGACGCGGTGGGCCCGGCATCGCTCGCGCTGCCCTGGTCACCGCCGCCGCCCCCGCCCGGCAGCACGTTGAACAGGACCACTCCGCCGACGGTCACCGCCGCGAACGCGCCGGCCACGGCGAGTGCCACCGTGCAACTGACGCGGCGGCCCCGGCCGTTCGGCTTGTCGGGCGTCGAGCTCGCCGTCACGGACATCGACAGGCGCCCCGGCACGGCGTCCCGCTTCGGCGGCTCGGTGGGCGGCCCCTCCGTACGGGGCGTGGGCACGGACGCGTACGCCGGATCCGGCGGCCCGAAGACGCCCGCGGGCCGCGAACTCCCGGAGACGGCGGGGCTGCTGAACTCCATCGGCCCCGAGTGCGGGGCGTCGGCGGGCGCGCCCTCCAGGTCCAGGAGCCGCACCGCGCCGCGCGAGACCTCCTCCACCATCGGGCCCGGCAGCCACCCCGACCGCACGAGGCTCGCGGCGCCCTCCGGGGCGAGGCGCCGGGCGATCTCCTCCGGAGTGGGGCGCGCGGCCGGGTCCTTCGCGAGGCAGGCCGCGGCGACCTCCCGCAGCTCCCCGGTCAGCGAGCCGAGTTCGGGCTCCTCGTGGACGACCTTGTAGAGCAGCGCGGCCGACGAGTCACCGGGAAAGGGGGAGGACCCCACGGCCGCGTACACGAGGACCGCGCCGAGCGAGAAGACGTCGGCGGCGCCCGTGACGCCCCGGCCGAGGATCTGCTCGGGCGACATGTAGCCGGGCGAGCCGATGGAGACGCCGGTGGAGGTGAGCGAGGCCGTCCCGTCGGTGGCGCGGGCGATGCCGAAGTCGATGAGCCGCGGCCCGTCGAGGGTGAGCAGGACGTTCGATGGCTTTACGTCGCGGTGCACGAGCCCCAGGCCGTGCACTGCGGCGAGCGCCTCGGCGAGGCCGGCGCCCAGGACCCGTACGGAGTGCTCGGGCAGGCCCGCGCCCTCGGCCGCGGCCTGGGTGAGCGAGGGGCCCGCGACGTATCCCGTCGCCACCCACGGCACCTCGGCGTCCGGGTCGGCGTCGAGCACCGGCGCCGTCCAGGCCCCGCCCACCCGGCGGGCCGCCTGCACCTCACGCTTGAAACGCGCCCGGAATTCGTCGTCGAGCGCGAAGTGCGGGTGCACGATCTTCACGGCGACGGTGCGCCCTCCGGCACTGCGGCCCAGATACACCCGGCCCATGCCGCCCGAACCGATCCTGCCGAGCAACCGGTAGGGCCCCACCGTCGTGGGTTCGCCGGTCTGAAGCGGCTGCATGATGCGGACCTCCCCCGTGTGCACGCCCCGGCAGCGTAGCCCCGCGCATCACCCGCGCACATGCCTCTCGAACGCACCGGAACACAACCGGAACGCGCCGGAACGCCTCGGGAACACAAGGCGCATCACCATGAATTCATACCGAATTCACCCCACCGGTGCGGAATTCCCGTGCAAGGCCCCTTCCGGGGTTCCGGAAATCCCGCGCCGGAGAACGCCGCGGCACACCGGGCCACGAGCGCGTACGGGGGAATTCACGACATCAGCAGCTCGACCCGTACATCCGCGGGAAATCCCGTCGTGGGGCCGACCCGCCGCGCGAACTCCGTGACGCCTTCCAGCTGCGCGGGCCCGAAGCGGAAGTCGAGCGTCGTGAAGTACTCCTCGAGGACCTTCTCGTCGAAGACCTCCCAGCGCGCCGCCTGCTCGGAGACCTTGGCGACCTCTTCGAGGGACAGATCGCGCGAGGCCAGGAACGCCTCGTGCACCTTCTGCGTGATCTCGGGCTCGCGCTCCACGTACTCCTTGCGCGCCGCCCACACCGCGAAGACGAACGGCAGCCCCGTCCACTCCTTCCACAACGCGCCCAGGTCGTGCACCTCCAGGCCGAGCCGCGGCGCGTCGTGCAGATTGGCCCGCAGCGCCGCATCCCCGATGAGCACGGCCGCCTCGGCGTCCTGCATCATCAGGCCCAGGTCGGGCGGGCACGTGTAGTAGTCGGGCTGGACGCCGAAGCGCTCGGCGAGCAGCAGCTGCGCGAGCCGCACCGACGTCCGGGAGGTGGACCCGAGGGCGACACGCCGGCCGTCCAACTGGTCGAGGGGGACCTGCGAGACGATCACGCAGGACATCACGGGGCCGTCGCAGCCCACGGCGAGGTTCGGGAACGCGACGAGGTCGTCGGCCGCCTTGAGGAACTCGACGAGGGTGATGGGCCCGATGTCGAGGTCACCGTTCACCAGCTGCTCGCTCAGCTTCTCCGGCGTGTCCTTCGTCAGCTCGAAGTCCAGGAGCGAGCCCGTCCTGGCAAGTCCCCAGTACAGGGGCATGCAGTTCAGGAACTGGATGTGGCCCACTCGCGGACGGGTGCGCCGCGCGGCCTTCAGGGTCTCGGGAGAATTGTCCACATCGCGAGACTAAACCCCATGCGGTACGGTGCAGGATCCGGGTCTGGCATGCCCTCGGGTCAACCCAGATGGGGACCCCGTCAAACCTGTGGGTGAAGTGATCTTGCCCTCTATTGCTTTCGGCTGCCTGCGTGCTAGGCTCGCCGCAAGTTGCAGTTTGGTTTCCCTTGCAGTACAGAGCCTGCGGAGCATGTGACCGCGGGCTCTCGTCGTTTTCAGACTTTTGCAGTTGTTCGCAAGCGCATTTGCAGGTTCTGGAGCAGGGCAACCCTTTGGCCCATGGGAGGGCTTATGGCTACCGGAACCGTGAAGTGGTTCAACGCTGAAAAGGGCTTTGGCTTCATCGCCCAGGAAGGCGGCGGCCCGGACGTTTTCGTCCACTACTCCGCGATCAACGCAAGCGGCTTCCGCTCCCTCGAGGAGAACCAGGCCGTGTCCTTCGACGTCACGCAGGGCCCGAAGGGCCCGCAGGCGGAGAACGTCACCCCCGTCTGATCCCTTCGTGATCACACGGCGGTTGCCGTGATCTGATCCGGAACCTAGTGCAGTACCCAAGGAGCCCCGCGCCTCACGGCAGCGGGGCTCCTGCCTTTTTGCCCTTCGCTACGTGAGCGCGGCGCGGGCGGCGACGGCGTCCGCCGGGTCCCAGCCCATGCCCGGCACCGAGGCGAGCAGCAGCCGTGTGTACGGGTCGGTGGGCTCGCTCAGAACGCGGCGCGTGGGCCCCTGCTCGACCACCCTGCCCCGCCGCATCACCAGGACCTCGTCCGTGACGTGCTGGACGACCGCCAGGTCGTGGCTGACGAAGACCAGGGCCACCGCGGTGTCCCGGCGGATCTCGTCGAGGAGCCGCAGGATCTGCGCCTGGATGGAGACGTCGAGCGCGGCGACCGCCTCGTCGAGGACCAGGATGCGGGGGTCGACGGCGAGGGCGCGGGCGATGGCCAGGCGCTGGCGCTGGCCGCCGGAGAGGTGGCGGGGGCGGGCCGTGGCCTCGCGGGTGCCGAGGCCCACGCGGTCCAGGAGGGCGGGGGCCGTCGATTCGTCGCGGCCGTGCAGGCGCAGGCCCGAGCGCAGGCACTGTTCGGCGGTCAGTCGGGGGTCCAGGGAGACGTACGGGTCCTGGAACACCATCTGGATCTGGCGGGCCCTGGCGAGGCGGGGGGCCTTGCCGCGCGGGGGGCTCGCGGGTCTCGGGGTGCCGTCGGCCTTGATCGTGCCGTGGTCGGGGCGGACGAGGCCCACGAGCATGCGGGCGACGGTGGTCTTGCCCGAGCCGGATTCCCCGACGATGCCCAGGGAGCCGCCGGGGGCGAGGGTGAAGCTGATCGCTTCGGCCGCGGTGTGGCTGCCGCCGGCGGGGAGCTTGTACGTCTTACGGAGGTCCGTGACCTCCAGGAGTGGTGGCTGCGTGGTCACTTGGGGTTGACCCCCTCTTTCTCGTTGCGCGGCACCGGGGGCTGCGCCCACCCTTCCCCAAGCTCTCGGCTTCGCTCGAGCAGGAGAGACCCCATTCGCCCTGCGGGACGCCTGCCCACAGCAGTGCACATCGCCACCCCGCCTTCGTCGTCCACCTCGTATGCCTCCGGTGTCCACGTCCGGCACTCGTCCTGCGCTTCGCCGCACCGCTCCACGAACGGGCAGCCCTCGAACGTGTCCGAGAGGGACGGCGGTTTGCCCGGGATCGGGTCCAAGGGGTGGGACTCGCCCAAGGTGGGGGAGCAGGCGAGGAGACCGCGGGTGTAGGGGTGGGCCGGCGCGGTGAACAGGGCGGTCGCCGTGCGGTGTTCGACCACGCGGCCCGCGTACATGACGTGGACGCGGTCGCAGTAGGCCGCCGCCAGGTGCAGGTCGTGGGTGATGAACAGGAGGCCGGCGCCGCGGGACTCCCGGGCCTCGCGGAGTTGCGTGAGGATCTCCGCCTGGGTCGTCACGTCGAGCGCGCTCGTCGCCTCGTCGGCGAGGAGGAGGCGGGGACGGGCCGCCAGGGCGCCCGCGATGACGACGCGTTGGAGCATGCCGCCGGAGAGTTCGTGCGGGCGCTGGCGCAGGTGCCGGGCGGGGTCGGGCAGGCCGACCGCGGCGAGCAGGCCGCGCGCCTCGTCCTTCGTCGCGCCGCGTTCCGCGAGGAAGTCGCCGATCCGGCGGACCGGATTGAGGGCGGCGCGCGGGTCCTGGTGGATCATCGCGACCGTGTCGGAGCGGTGGCGTCGCAGTTCCTCGCCGCGCAGCGACAGCACGTCCCGCCCGTCGACCCGCACCGTGCCGGAGGCCGCCGCGCCGTCCGGCAGCAGGCCGAGCGCGGCCTTCGCCGTCGTCGACTTGCCCGAGCCGGACTCCCCCACCAGGCCGACGACCTCGCCCTCGGCGACGTTCAGGGAGACCGAGTCGAGCAGGGGGCGGGCGGCGCCGGGGACCGTGACCGTGAGGTCCTCGATCGAGAGCAGCATCGTCGGTTTCGTCATCAGGCCTGCTTTCCGAGGCGGTCGGCGGCCCACACCCCGACGACGTTGAAGGAGACGACGACCAGGGCGATCGCCGTGCCGGGGACGAGCGCGGGCAGGAGCGCGCCCTGGACGATCGCGGCCTGGCCCTCCTGGACCATCAGGCCCCAGTCGGAGGACGGCGGTTGGGCGCCGAACCCCAGGTAGGAGAGGGTCGCGAGCGACATCAGGGCCTCGCCGAAGAGGACGACGAGGTAGCCGAGGATCGACCGGCCCAGGTTCGGGACCAGGTGCAGCGCGCAGATCCGGGCGCCGCCCATGCCCTGGATCCGGTACGCGTCGACGTACGGCTTGCGGGCCTCGGACAGGGCGAGGGAGCGGGTGTACTTGGCGATGGTCGGGGTGAAGGCGAGGCCGAGGGCGAGGACCGCCGTCGTCATGCCCGCGCCGAACACGGCGATGATCAGGACCGTGAAGAGCAGGCCGGGGAAGGCGTACATCACGTCGGTGAGGCGGGAGACGAGCGTGTCCACCCAGCCGCCGCGCCACGCGGCGAGCACCCCGAGTGTGACGCCGAGGGCCGCGGCGACCACGAGCAGCGCGACCGGTGCGACGAGGCTGGACCGGGCCCCGTAGAGGACACGGGAGAGCAGGTCCTGGCCCGAGGAGTCGGTGCCGAGGAGGTGTTCGGTGCCGGTGCCGACGAGGGAGGCGGAGAGGTCGATGGCGTCGGGTGCGTAGGGCGCGAGCAGGGGCGCGGCGAGCGCCGCGAGGACGACGAGCGCGAGCACCGCTCCGGCGAGGTTGACGCCGAGCGGGCGCCGCGTGGTCCTGACCGGGGTCAGGGTGAGGGCCGCCGTCATGCGTGGGCCTCCTTCACTCTCGGGTCGAGGAGGGGGTGGGCCAGGTCGACGAGGGTCGTCACGACCACGTAGCCGGTGACCATCAGCAGCAGGACGGCCTGGGCGACCGGGAAGTCGTGGGTGTTGATGGCGTTGACGAGCAGGGAGCCGATGCCGCTGATGCCGAAGGCCGTCTCGACGACGACGGTGCCGGCGAGCATGCCCGCCATGACGAGGCCGCACATGGTGACGATGGGGCCGAGCGCGTTGCGCAGGACGTGCCTGCGGACGATCTCGCGTTCCGGGACGCCGGAAGCGCGGGCCGCCTCGACGTGGTCGGACGCCGAGGCGTCCGCCATGGCCTGCCGGGTGACGCGGCTGATGATGGCGAGCGCGCCGAGGGCGAGGGAGACGGCGGGCAGAGTCAGATGATGCAGGGTGCCGGCGAGGCCGGAGCCCGAGCCCGTCACCGGGAACCAGCCGAGCTGGACGCCGAACAGCGAGACCAGTGCGATCGCGGCCACGAACGAGGGGACGGACGCTGCAAGGGTCGTGCCGCCGACCACCGCCGAGTCGACCCATGTGGAGCGGCGCACCGCCGCGAGGATGCCGGCGCCGACGCCGAGGAGCACGTACAGGACCGTGGCGTACGCGACGAGTTCGAGCGTGGTGGCGAGGCGGGAGGAGATGAGGTCAGCGACCTGGTCGCCGTACTTGAAGGAGCGGCCGAGGTCGAGGTGGACGGTGTCCCACAGCCAGCGGCCGTACTGGACGACGAGCGGTTCGTCGAGGTGGTACTGGGCGCGGACCTCGGCGAGCCGTTCGGGGGTCAGCTTGTCCCGGCCGCCCGCGAGGAAGACCGCGGGGTCGCCGGGCGCCGCGTACACGGCGGCGAAGATGACGAACGAGGCGGCGACGAGGGTCGCGACCAGGCCGGCCAGGCGGCGGGAGAGCAGCGTCAGGGCGCGTACGGGGAATCGCTTCATGGCGTCCTACCCCTTTCTCGCGCCGAGCTGGGCGGCCCACGGGTAGTAGAGATAGGACTGCGAGGCCGTCGGCCCGGTCAGCTTCCTGTCCAGGACGAGGATCGTGGGGACCTGGGCCACCGGGATCCACACGGCGGACTCGACGAAGGTGCGCTGGACGGTGACGGCGAGCTCCGCGCGCGCGGCGTCGTCGAGGGTGCCGAGGGCCTGCTTCACCTGCCGGTCGTACGCGGCGTCCTTGAAGCCGACCCAGTTGTTCGAGGAGTCGGAGAGCCCGTTGTCGTAGAAGCCCATGGGGTCGGCCTTGGAGATGTACCAGTCGCCCACGAGTACGTCGATGTCGGCGCGGGCGCTCGGATCGCTGTAGAACTCCTCGAACTGGGCCGTCGGCACGGTCTTGATCTCCGCGCGGATGCCGACGCGTTGCAGGGCGGCGCGGGTGGCGTTCGCGATGACGGTGCGGCCCTGGCTCGCGTCGGTGCCGATGACGACGGGGTCGGTGGGGGCGCCGGCCTCCTTGACGAGCTTCTTGGCGCGGGCGAGGTCGGAGGCGGTGGGCGAGGCGGGCGCGAGGCGCGTCAACTTCTTCTGCGCGGCGGCGAATGCGGTCTTCTCGTAGCCCCAGGCGCCCGAGCCGACCGGTGTCGCCCACGGCTGTACCAGGCCGCCGTAGCCGGAGTCGGCGATGCCCGTGCGGTCGAGGGAGAGCGAGAGGGCGCGGCGGATTTTCGGGTCGGTGAGGCCGCCGCGGTCGGTGGGGATGAGGGCGAGGGCCGCGGTGGAGGGGCCGTAGTACTGCTTCAGGTCCTTGTCGGCGCGCAGGGCCGCCGCCGTGTTCGGGGACTCGGCGTACGCGCCGTCGGCCGCGCCCGTCTTGAGCGCGTTGACCAGGGCGCTGTCGGAGGCCCAGCGGAAGACGACCTCGCGGGTGAGGGGCTTCTTGCCCCAGTAGTCGTCGTAGGCGCGGATGGCGATCGAGTCGCCGGACTTCCAGCGGGCGAGTTCGTACGGTCCCGAGCAGGCGTCCGGCTGTCCCGGCGTGCCGAACTCCTTTCCTGACTTGGTGACCTGCTTCTTGTTCCAGACGATGCCCGCGTCGCCGGCCATGGCCTTGAGGAACATGGCGTCGGGCGTCTTGAAGGTGACGGTGACGCGGTGCGGCGCCGTCTTCTTCATCGAGGTGACGTTCTCGAACTCGTCGGACTGCTCCATGTCCTTGGACGCGTGCCGCTTCAGCGACCAGAGCACGTCGTCGGCGGTCAGCTTCGTGCCGTCGTGGAACGTGACGTCGTCGCGGACGGTGAAGGTCAACTTCCGTCCGTGGTCGGTGGATTCGGCCTTCTCGGCGAGCTGCGGCTTCGTCGTCATGTCCGGCTGGAGCTGGTAGAGGCGCTCGCAGACGTTGGTGAGGACGACGCGGCCCGCGCTGCTGCCCTGCGCGTCCAGGTCGAGGGAGTCCGGCTCGTCCTCCAGGAGCCAGTTCGCCTTCTTCACGGGGCCTGTGGCGGCGGGAGTGGTGGCGTCCAGCCGCAGGTCGGCGGCCGGGGTGCCGCCGCCCTCACCCTCGGGGCGGTCGGCGCCCGCGCAGGCGGTGGCGGCGAGGAGGGTGGCCGTGGCGAGCAGGGCCGCGGCCGGCACTCTTCGGGACTTCGTCGCCGCCGTCGGGCGACTCGTTGGGCGTCTCATCGGGCGTCTCCGTACGGGCCGTCGTAGAGGTTCCAGGGCAGGTGCTGGTAGTCGCGGTCGCAGGGGGTGCCCGCGGTGACGTGGTAGTCGCCGCTGGTCAGGTCCACGCAGGACGAGACGAGCGTCATCCAGTGCTTGACCTGCGGCTCGCGGGCGTCGGGGTGGGTGCACAGGGACTCGGGCAGTCCCAGGTGGTCCGACATCGCCTCCTTGATCAGCTTGCGGGACTCGTCGGGGCCGCCGGACTGCCGGAGCGCGGCGAGGCCCTGTTCGGCGCGCGGGACGCGGACCAGGGAGTCGGAGGACATCGGCCGGTAGTCGGCGGCGAGGGCCGCGGGGACGCCCGCCTGGTAGTGGTTGCCGTGCACGAGCAGGCCGTCCGTCGGGTACATCCAGCCGATGCCCGCGGGCGTCGTCTCCAGGTCGACGGCGAAGCCCTCCCGGCAGGTCAGCAGGGCGTTGCTGGCGATGTGGGCGCGGGTGCGGCACAGCACGTCGAGGGCGTCGGTGACAGTGTGCGTGTCGAGGACCCTGCGCCTCACGACGGTCTGCGGGAGGCCGATCGCGTCGTCGAAGCGGCCGCCGAGTCCGTTGGCGTTGAGCGCGATTCCGGCGGAGTTGGCACCCTGGCGGCCGATCTGGCCCGCCTCCACCTGCATGATCACGGTGGGCTTGGGCGGCTGGACGATCCGGATCATGACGACGGTGTCGGCGACCCCGGCCCGCCAGTCCCAGTTCTGTCCCGCCCAGACGTGGCCGTCGCCGCTGGCCCCGCCGAAGGCGGCGAAGGAGGTGCAGCCCTCGGCGGGCTCGTCCTCCTCCCCGGCGGCCATGTCCTTGAAGGAGCGGTCGTAGATGACCTCGCCGCGGGCGTTGAGCGCGAGGACGTCCAGGATGTCGACGCCGGCCCCGTCGGCGATCCCCCGCATCTCGTCGAGGAGTTCGGGGGCGTACGCGCGCACCGGCTCCAGCCAGCGGGCCGCGCGCGCCGTGACCCGGTCCCAGGTCAGACCGGCGGAGTGGCCGAAGGCCTGCTCGTAGTAGCCGATGGCGGCGTGCAGTTGGGGGCGTACGGCCTCGCCGTACTGGCGGCCGCGCTCCAGAGGGGTGCCGCTGATGTCGATGGCCGGGAGGGTCCTGGGTGCGGTGGTGCGGGGTGCCATTGTTCTCCTCGCCACGGAGAGGGTCCGTCTCCCGAAACCGTGCTGTAACGTCGATTACGAGATGCTCTCCACTTGGAATGCGTTGCCCAGGAGAGTAACGGCCGTCACACGAGAGTCAATAGCTGTAATGGAAATTACCAACGGGGCCGCCCGGCTGCGCGGCGCCGTGCGCGAGCACTGGGACGAACTGTCCGCGTCCGAGCGGGCCGTGGCCCAGTACCTGGTCAGCGCGCCCACCGAGTCCCTGCTGTTCGCCTCCGCACAGGAGCTGGGGACGGCGAGCGGCACCAGCAACGCGAGCGTGGTGCGCACACTGCAACGGCTCGGGTACGCGGGGCTGCCCGCGCTCAAGCGCGAGCTGGCCTCGGACCTCACGAACGCGGTGGCCCCCGAGGTGCGGCTCAAGCAGCGCATCGACCATGTGGGCCGCGACCTGGACGCGATCTGGGGCGAGGTGTTCGACGAGGCCGCGGAGCGCATCGAGCACGCGCGGCGGCTGACCCCCGGCGAGGCCCTGCGGGCGGCGGTGGGCTTCCTGGCGGAGGCCGGCGAGATCCACTGCTACGGGGTCGCCGCCTCCGAACTCGCCGCGCGGCACCTGGCGTTGGCGCTCGGCAGGGTCGGGCGCCGGGCGCAGTACGTCGGGGCCACCGGCTTCGCCCTCGCGGACCAGCTGCTGCGACTGCGCCAGGGCGACGCGGTCGTGATCTTCCAACCGGGCCGCGATCTGCCCGAGTTGACGGTGCTGATCGACCGGGCGCGGACGGTGGGCGCGCGGGTCGTCCTGGTCACGGACGAGCTGGCCGAGCGGTACGGGGAGCGGGTCGACGCGGTGCTCACCGCCCCGCACACGCCCACGGGGATCACCGCGGAGGCGCTGACGGCGCTGGTCGTGGCGGACGCCCTGCTGCTGGCCATGACGACGCTCGACGAAGGACGCGCCGTGGAGACGTCGCACCAGCTCACGGTGTTGCGGGAGCAGTTGCTGCGCCCCGGCGGCGCCAGGAGGAAGTGAGCCCCGCGGCCGCCTGCTAGGGCTTGCCGTTTGGATCAGGCCCTAGGTGTGCTGCATCACCAGTACGCAGGTGGTCCCCGGCTCCAGCGCCCGGCAGGTGTGCGGCAGGTCGCCGGGGTACGAGAGGTAGTCGCCGGGTGCGAGCTCGACGGGCTCCTCCGTCGGGCCCGCGAGGACCCGGCCCGTCGCGACGACCAGGTGTTCCGTGGTGCCGGGCAGATGGGGCTCGGAGTCGCGCGGGCTGCCCGGTTCGACCTGGAGGAAGTAGAGGTCGCGGCGGGCGCCGGGCGGGCTCGCGGAGAGCAGCGCCGCGCTGTAGCTGGCCACTTCGGAGGGGACCGCAGGGCCCTGGCCCGCGCGGATGACGTGGACGGCGGCGCGCGGCGGATCGAGCAGGAGGCTCGGCGGGACCTCCAGGGCGACGCTCAGCGCCCACAGGGTCTCCAGGCCCGGCTTCCCGTTCGCGGCCTCCAGCTGGGACAGCGTGGACTTCGCGATGCCGGCCCGTTTGGCCAGTTCGGAGAGGGAGAGCCCGGCGCGGGTGCGCTCGCGGCGCAGCGCCGCGGCGATCCGGTCGAGCGGGAGGCGGGCGGGTGCGCCCTCGCCGGCCGTCTCGGTCATACGTGCTCCCGTTCGTCGCCCACCGCCATGTCGTTCGCCACAGCAAGCCTATCGTTCGGCTTGACGAACGCCCAGGGGTGCGCGCATGCTCCTGCCATGCGTTCGTCATACCGAACACTCGGCCCGCCACACCGAACATTCTCAGGTCGAACGGGTCGAATACCCGCCATCGATCCCCGGCTGCTCCGCGACTGCGCCCTCGTCTGGCTCGCCGACGGGGTCGTCGGCCTGTCGTTCGGCGCGGTCTCGGTCGCGAGCGGACTGCCGATGTGGGTGCCCGTCGCGATGTCGCTGCTCGTGTTCGCGGGGTCCGCGCAGTTCAGCGCGGTGGGGGTGTTCGCCGCGGGCGGCGGCCCGTTCGCCGCGGCCGCGACCGGTCTGGTCCTGAACACCCGCACCGCCGCGTTCAGCCTCGCGATCTCCGACGCGCTCGGCCCGTCCTGGTTCGCGCGGCTCGTGGGCGCGCACCTGGTGACCGACGAGACGGCCGCGTTCGTGATGGCGGAGAAGGACCCGGCCCGCAGGCGCACCGCCTTCTGGGTCTCCGGCGTCGGCCTCTTCGTCGCGTGGAACGTGAGCGTCCTGCTCGGCGCCCTCGCCGGATCGGCGCTCGGCGACACCGACCGCTTCGGGCTCGACGCGGCGTTCCCCGCGGTGCTGCTCGCGCTGGTGCTGCCCGCGCTGCGGGACGGGCACGGGGTGCGGCGGGCCGCGGCGGCGGGCGCGGTGCTCGCGGTCGCCGCCACGCCGTTCCTGCCCGCGGGCGTCCCGGTGCTGCTCGCCCTCGCCGGGCTGCTGTTCGCCAAGAGCCCCGCCGGGAGGACCGCGTGAACGCCCAGCTGATCGCCGTGCTCGCCCTCGCGGCCGGGACCTACGCCTTCCGGCTCGCGGGCCCGCTGCTGCACGGCCGGGTCCACCTCCCCGTACGCGTACAGGAGTTGCTCACCGACGGCGCCACCGTCCTGCTCGTCGCGCTGCTCGCCACCGGGGCCCTCATGGCGGGCCAGGAGTTCGCCGGCTGGGCGCGGCCCGTCGGGGTGCTGGCCGGCGGGGTGCTGGCGTGGCGGCGGGCGCCGTTCGCGGCGGTGGTCGTGGGCGCGGCGGCGGTGACCGGGCTGCTGCGGCTCGCGGGACTTCCGTAGCAGCCCGCACCGCGCCTCACGGGTGCATTCGGGCGCCCTTGAGGATCTTGTCCACCGCGTTGCGGGGGCCGTGGACCGCGAGGCCCACCAGGTCGAGTTCGGGGGTGGACACGGCTCGTACCGCCGCCCTGTTGTCGGTGTCGTTGCCGGTGGCGAAGAGGTCGGACGTGAAGACCGCGCGGGGCACGGCGCGGCGCAGGGCGCGTTCGTGGGCGGTCCGCAGGAGGGCCTTGTCGCCCTCGAAGACCAGCACCGGCTGGCGGAACATCGGCAGGTACGGGGTGCCGTCCGCGTCCTCGTAGGGTGCGCCGATCACCTCGGGCAGCTGGGTGCCGAGGCCGCTGACCAGGAAGGCCGTCACGTTCAGGCGCTGCCAGGTCTCCAGGTCGTCCCGGAGCAGGACGGCGATCTTGGTGTCGAAGCGGACGGGGGCCGGGGCGGCGGGGGCGGTGGTCTCGGTGCTCATGGCTTGAGACTGCCGCCCGCCGTCCCCGCCGGTCTTGTACGTTTTTTGCATGCCCAGCGGCAGTGAACAGATCACCGCGTGGCGGCCCCGCGTGCCGGGCGTCACGGAGGTCTTCCACGCCCGCTTCACTCGGCACGCCTATCCGATGCACGTGCACGACACCTGGACGCTGCTCATCGTCGACGAGGGCGCGGTCCGCTACGACCTGGAGCGGCACGAGCACGGGACGCCGCTCGGCACCGTCTCACTGCTGCCGCCGCAGGTTCCGCACAACGGGCAGGCCGCAACGCCGGAGGGGTTCCGCAAGCGGGTGCTGTACCTGGACGCGGCGGGCGACGGGCCGCTCGACGCCTCCTTCATCGGGGCCGCCGTGGACCGGCCCGACCTGGTGGATCCGCCGCTGCGGCGGCGCATCGGGCAACTGCACGCCGCGCTCGCGCACCCCGGCGACGAGCTGGAGGCCGCGGCCCGGCTCGAACTCGTCGGGGAGCGGCTCCGCGAACGGTTGCGGCCCGCCCTCGCCGAGGTCCGCAGAACCGGGCCGGACCGGCGCGTCGCCGCCACGCTGCGGGAGCTGCTCGACGAGCGGGTGACCGAAGGGGTCGACCTGAAGGAGGCGGCCGGGCTGGTGCACGCGCATCCGGCGCATCTGGTGCGGTCGTTCGGGGCCGCGTACGGGATCGCTCCGCATCAGTACCTGATGGCGCGGCGGGTCGACCGGGCGCGGAGGTTGCTGCTCGGCGGGCAGGCCCCCGCGGAGGTGGCGGAGGCCTGTGGGTTTTATGACCAGTCGCATTTGACGCGGTGCTTCAAGCGGGTGGTGGGGGTTCCGCCGGGGCGCTATGCGCGCGGCGACCGGTCGGGGGGCGTTGCGGCGAGGCGGGGCTGACGTCTCGGGGCTCCGCCCCGGACCCCGCTGCTCAATCGCCGCAGGGGCTTGATGTGCCGGACGGGCTTGATGTGCCGGACGTGCTTGATGCGCGCAGCATCATCCCGCTCAGCAGTGCCGTCGCCACCAGCAGTGTGCCTGCCGCCACCAGGCTCACCCGCATCCCGGTCAGGGAGAACGTGCCCTCGCCGTTGCTCGCGAGGAGGGTGCCGAAGACGGCCACCGCCAGTGCGCCGCCCGTCTGACGGAGGGCGTTGAGGAGGCCGGAGGCCGTGCCGACCCGCGGGCCCGGGACCGCGTCCATCAGCATCGCCGTGACCGCGGGGATCGCGAACGCGCCGCCGAGGCCGGTGGGGACGAGCAGGAGCAGGAGCAGCCAGGTCGGGGTGTGCGCCGTCAGCGGCAGGAGCGCGAACATCGCGAGGGCCAGGACGAGTTGGCCGGTGACGACGACCGGGCGGCGGCCGAAGCGTTCGGCCATGCGGGGCGAGATCAGGTTCGTGCCGGTGATCAGGACGGCGAGGGGGACGAAGACGAGGCCCGCCGCCGTCGCCGTCATGCCGCGCAGCTGCTGAAGGTAGAGGCCGAGCAGGAAGACCACACCGTAGAAGCCCACGTTGACGGCGAAGCCGACCGCGAGGGACACCGAGACCGTGCGGTCGCGCAGCATGGCCAGCGGGACCATGGGCGCGCGGTGGCGCCTCTCCGTGACGTAGAAGGCGATCGCCGAGGCGACCGCGACCGCCAGGGCCGCGAGGCCCGTGCCGCCGCCCTCGATGACCGCGAAGGTCAGGCCCGCGAGCGTGAGGACCGCGGTGAGCTGGCCGGGGACGTCGAGCGGTGCGGGGCGGCACGGAGAGGGCGCGACCTTCGTGAGCAGCGCCAGGATCGCGGCGCCGACGGGCAGGTTGAGGAAGAACACCGCGCGCCAGCCCACGTGTTCGGTGAGTACGCCGCCGAGCACCGGGCCCGCCGCCATCGCCACCGAACCGCCGACCGTCCACAGGGCGATGGCCCGCGCCCGCCGCCGCGCGTCGTCGTACGCCTCCCGGATCAGCGCGAGCGAGGCGGGCATCAGCACTGCGGCCGCCCCGCCCTGCACGACCCGCGCCGCGATCAGCGCGCCCAGACCGGGGGCCATGGCGCAGGCCAGCGAGGCGAGGGTGAACAGGGTGGTGCCGAGGACGTAGGCGCGGCGGGCGCCGGTGCGGTCGGAGAGGGCCCCGGCCGACAGCATCAGGCCGGCGAACATCAGCGTGTACGCGTCCGCCACCCATTGCAGCCCGGTCATGCCGCTGTGCAGGTCGGCGCGGATGCCGGGCAGGGCGATGTTCACGGCCGAGACGTCTATGGTGATCACGGCGAAGCCGAGCAGCGCGGCGAGGAGGGCGGCGGTGCGACCGGTATGGCCTGGGTGGCCGGTGTGGTCCTTGCCGTCAGTGCGGGCGGGCGCGGACGCCTCGGTGTCGGGTACGGAACGCGTACGAGTGCGGGCTCTGGCGGCGACGGTGGTCACGCTGTCCTCCTGGGGGGCACGGTGTGCGAAGTGCGGGTGGGCGGCAGGCACGGGCCGCGGCCCTGTGACATGCACTCCCTGGGCCCCGGGCCCTTCGGTGAAGGGCCCTTGCCTGCCCGCCACCCGCAGCGAGGACAACTCTGCGGCCGCGCGGCGAAAGGTGGCAGGCCGCGCTCCACCGGGGTGCCGCGTTCCTGGCCCTGACACGGCCCCCCACCGCGCTCGACGACCGTGGACAATGCACGTATGGCTGAGACCACGGAACTGGGCCGCTACCTGCGAGCCCGCAGGGGGCAGGTGACACCGGCCGACGCAGGCCTGCCCGCGGGCACGGGCCTGCGGCGCACGCCCGGACTTCGCCGCGAGGAGCTCGCGACCCTCGCCGGGGTGAGCGTCGACTACTACACGCGCCTGGAGCGCGGCCGCGAGACCAACCCCTCCCCCGCCGTGATCGACGCCATCGCCCACGCGCTGCGGCTGCGCGGCGACGCCCACGAGCGGCTCCACGACCTGGCCGAGATGGCCTCGGGCCGGCACACCGAACCCCGCCCCACCACCGACGACACGGTGCGCGATTCGGTGCTGCGGATGCTGGAGGCGCTGCGGCCGATGCCCGCGTACGTGGTCAGCCGCTTCAACTACGTGCTCGCGGCGAACGCGCCGGGCCGCCGCCTGCTGCCCGGCCTGTGGGACCTGCCCGCCGAGCAGCGCAACATCACGCGCTACCTCTTCCTGCACCCGGTCGGGCGGGCCCTGTACGTGCCGTGGGAGGAGACGGTGACCGCGTCGGTCGCCCACCTGCGGGCCATCGGCGGCACCGAGGCGGACGACCCGAGGATGGCGGCGCTGGTCGGCGAACTCCTCCTGAAGTCACCGGACTTCGCCCGCATCTGGAACCGGTACGACGTGCACGAGCGCAGCGGCGGCACGAAGTCCTTCGACCATCCGAAGGTGGGCGCGATGACGCTCACCTTCGAGGTGATGCAACTGGCCCGGACGGGCGGCCAGCGGATGGTCGTCTACCAGGCTCCCGCGGGGTCACCGGACGAGGAGGCGGTACTGAAGTTGGACCCTGCAGGGGCTTGATCCATCAAGCCCCTGCGGCGATTGAGCAGCGGGGTCCGGGGCAGAGCCCCGCGGCGTCAACCATGGTTCAGGCCCGCTCAAGGACGGCCGTGACCCCTTGTCCGCCCGCGGCGCAGATCGAGATCAACCCGCGGCCCGAACCACCCCGCTCCGCAAGCAACGTGGCAAGCGTGGCAACGATCCTCGCCCCCGTCGCCGCGAACGGATGCCCGGTCGCGAGGGACGACCCCGCCACGTTCAACCGGTCCCGGTCGACCGGCGCCAGCCCCGCCTTCTCCCACGCGGCGAGCGTCGCAAGCACCTGCGAGGCGAACGCCTCGTGCACCTCGACCAGGTCGAAGTCCTCGATCCCGAGCCCGGCCCGCTCCAGCATCCGCGGCACGGCGTACGCGGGCGCCATGAGCAGCCCGTCGCCCTCGCCGCCCCTGACGTCACCGTCAACGAAGTCCACTGCCGCCGTCTCGTACGCGGTCAGATACGCGAGGGGTTCGAGGCCGCGCGCGGCCGCCCACTCCTCGCTCGCGAGCAGCACCACCGCCGCGCCGTCCGTGAGCGGCGTCGAATTGCCCGCCGTCATCGTCGGGTTGGCATCCTTCGTGCCGAAAACCGGCTTCAGGGAAGCCAGTTTCTCGACGGTCGAGCCCGGCCGCAGGTTCTGGTCGCGCTCAAGTCCCCGGTAGGGAACGACGAGTTCGTCGAGCAGGCCGCGCTCGTACGCCGCCGCGAGCCGCTGATGACTGGTGGCGGCCAGCTCGTCCTGGGCCTCGCGGGCGATGCCCCACGCACGCGCGGTGGCGGCGGCGTGCTCGCCCATGGACAGGCGGGTGCGCGGCTCGGCGTTGCGCGGGATGTCGGGGACCAGGTGCCCCGGCCTGACCTTGGAGAGGGCCTTGATCCGGGCGCCGGTCGACTTGGCGCGCCGGGCCTCCAGGAGGATCTTGCGCAGACGGTCGTTGACGCCGAGCGGGGCGTCGCTCGCGGTGTCGGAGCCGCCCGCGATCGCGCTCTCGGCCTGGCCGAGCGCGATCTTGTTGGCGGCTGCGATCACGGCCTGGAGGCCGGTGCCGCAGGCCTGCTGGATGTCGTACGCGGGCGTGCGCGGGTCCAGCAGCGAGCCGAGCACGGTCTCGCGCGCAAGGTTGAAGTCGCGGCTGTGCTTGAGCACGGCACCCGCCACGAACTCGCCGACGGCGCCCGGCTCGTGGAGCTTAGCGCGGCTCACGAGGCCGTCGAGCGCGGCGGTCAGCATGTCCTGGTTGGACGCGGTCGCGTACGGGCCGTCGGAGCGCGCGAACGGGATGCGGCTGCCGGCGACGACCGCGACGCGGCGCGGGGCCTTTCCTACGAGGGGGGCTCCTACGGCGGGGGCGGCAGGGCCCTTCGGGGTTCGCGCCATGTCCGGCAGCTCCTGAGCTCTCGACAAGTTCTGACCATTGAGTAACCTTACTCTCTAGTAAATTTACGACCGAGCTGGGAGCTGGACAATGGCCGACCGCTATCTGAACTTCACCGGCACGGCCCCGGGCCGCTTCCTGACCCGCCGCCTCGGCCTGCCGCAGCCCGCACCGCTGCACCGCTTCAGCCCCGAACACCCGCGTCTGAACGGGCAGTTGCTGCACCTCACGGCGGGCGAGCCCGCGCACCGCGACGAACTGGGCAAGCTGCTCGCCGGCACCGGGCTCGACGTCGTGACCGCCGCCTCCGCCGAGCGGCCCGCCGCCGCGGTCGTCGACGCCACCGCCGTCACCGGCCTCGACTCCCTCGCCGAGGTGCACGCCGCGCTGCACCCGGTCGTCCGGTCGATGGCGACGGGCGGCCGCGTGATCGTCATCGGCGCGCCGCCGTCGCCCGACGACCACCACCAGGCCGCCGCCCAGCAGGGCCTCGAGGGCTTCGTGCGCTCGCTCGGCAAGGAGATCGGCCGCGGCCGCACCGTGAACCTGATGCGCGTCGCGGGCGCGGTGGCCGACGCGGAGTCGACCCTGCGCTTCCTGCTGTCGCCGAAGTCGGCGTACGTGAGCGGGCAGGTGATCCAGGTCGGCGGCGCCGGCGACGGGGCGGCCGCCCCCGACGACTGGGACCGGCCGCTCGCCGGCCGCACCGCGCTCGTCACCGGCGCCGCGCGCGGCATCGGCGAGGCCGTCGCCGAGACCCTCGTACGGGACGGGGCCGAGGTCGTCCTGCTCGACGTGCCGTCCGCCGAGGCCGACCTCGCGAAGGTCGCGGGGCGGCTCGGCGGGCGCGCGCTGCCGCTGGACATCACGGCCGCCGACGCGGGCGAACGGATCGCGGAGTTCGTGCCCGACGGCCTCGACACCCTCGTGCACAACGCGGGCATCACCCGCGACCGACGCCTGGCCAACATGCCCGCCGAGCGCTGGAGTTCGGTCCTGGAGGTCAACCTCGCGAGCGTGCTGCGGACGACGGACTCGCTGCTCGCGGCGGGGGCCGTGCGGCGCGGCGGGTCGATCGTCGCCACCGCCTCCATCGCCGGGCTCGCCGGCAACGCCGGGCAGACCAACTACGCGGCCAGCAAGGCGGGAATCGTCGGCCTCGTACGGTCGCTGGCGCCGCGGGCCGCCGCGGAGCACGGGGTCACGGTGAACGCGGTGGCGCCCGGCTTCATCGAGACGAAGATGACGGCGGCGGTGCCGCTGTTCATCCGGGAGGCCGGGCGGCGCATGAACTCCCTTGGACAGGGCGGGCTTCCGGTGGACGTGGCGGAGACGACGTCGTGGTTCGCGTCCCCGGGGTCGGGGGCGGTGAACGGGCAGGTGGTCCGGGTGTGCGGGCAGTCGCTCCTCGGAGCGTAAGCCCTCCGGGCGGGGCGGGGCGGGTCGGGTGGGCGGGGGACCCCGCGGCCCCGCCCCGGCACGCCTACCCGTCCTCCGGCCTGGGGGGGGGGGGGGGGGGGGGGGGGGGGGGGGGGGGGGGGGGGGGGGGGGGGGGGGGGGGGGGGGGGGGGGGGGGGGGGGGGGGGGGGGGGGGGG
>NZ_JBITCS010000002.1:0-32829 GCF_044453445.1 Streptomyces sp. NPDC051684
TCCGATACGTAGGCGGGGAGTTGCTCGGCGAGTTGGCGGTAGGAGAGGCCGGGGCGCCAGGACGGCAGGTGCACCTCGTACGCCGAGAACGGGGCCGCGTGGACGGGGCGGGCGGCACGCCGCTCCAGCCAGGCATCATCGCCCCACGTGTGGTGGGAGGCGTGGATCATCGAGGAGTTGGCCGGGGGCTCCTCGGTGCGCGTGGCGAGCGGGTCGGCGCGCATGGTCTTGCTGCCGTCGGGCCGGGTGATCTCGAACTTGTAGAGTTCGCCCTCGCCGATGTCCGGGACGAACAGTTCCCAGATGCCGGACGAGCCGAGCGAGCGCATGCTGTGGGCCGCGCCGTCCCAGTAGTTGAAGGTGCCGACGACGCGGATGCCCCGGGCGTTGGGCGCCCACACCGTGAAGCGGGTGCCCTGGATGCCCTGGTGCTCCATGGGGTGTGCGCCGAGCGCCTCCCAGAGCCGTTCGTGGCGGCCCTCGGCCAGCAGGTGCAGGTCGAGGTCGCCGAGGGAGGGCAGCAGGGCGTACGCGTCCGCGATCCGCTGGGTCGTCTCGGCGTACGTGATCTCCAGTTCGTACGCGGTCGGAATCTCGCGGAGCTGGAGCAGGGCGGTGAAGAACCCGTCGCCGTCGTCGTGGAGTTCGGCGTGCAGGCCCTCCGGGGTGGTGACGGCCACCTGCCGGGCGTAGGGGCGCCAGGTGCGGAAGGCGATGCCGCCGTGGGCGGCGTGCGCGCCGAGCACTCCGTGGGGGTCGTGGTGGGTCGCTGCGAGGAGCCGGGTGCGGTCGTCCGGGGGGACGGGGGCCGGGGTGGTGGTCGGGCGGCGGGTCACGGTGGGGGCCTCCTTGGGCGCCTTCGTGTGTGCGTGCCGGTCTCGTGCGGTGCGACCTAGGGCCTGTCGTTTGGATCAGGCCGGGCTCGCGGGGCCTGATCCAAACGACAAGCCCTAGTTGCCCGCCAGGCGTTTCAGTGCGGCCAACGGGACCTGGAGCCAGTCCGGCCTGTGGCGGGCCTCGTACAGGGCCTCGTAGACGGCCTTGTCCGTTTCGTAGGCGCGCAGGAGGACCGGGGCCGTGCGGGGGTCGGTGCCCGTCACCTCCGCGTAGCCGTCGCAGAACGCGGCGCGGCAGGCGAGCGACCATTCGCTCTGCGGCGACGCGTAGTCGAAGGAGCGCAGCATGCCGGCGATGTCGCGGTGGACGGGGTGCGGCAGGCGGCGTTCCGCGAGGGGGCGGGTCGGTTCGCCCTCGAAGTCGATCAGCTTCCAGGTGCCGGACGGCTCGCGCAGGCACTGGCCCAGGTGCAGGTCGCCGTGGACCCGCTGGGCCTGCCAGGTGCGGCCCTCGGCGCCGAGCTGCGCGAGCGCGTCGAAGGCGGAGCGCAGTCCGTCCACGTAGGGGAGCAGCGGCGGGACCTGTCCGGCCGTCGCCTCCAGGCGGCGCGTCATCGACGCGGCGAGCTGGTCGATGTGGGCGCGTGTGTACGTGACCGTGGGCAGCGCCCGGGCCAGGGACGTGTGCACCTCGGCGGTGGCGCGGCCGAGCTCGCGGGCCTGCGCCGTGAAGTCCTGCTGGTTGGTGACGTGCTTGAGGGCGAGGTCCCAGCCGTCGGCCGCGCCTCTGAGGAAGGGCTGAAGGAGGCCGAGCGTCGCGGGTTCCGCGGAGTGCGTCCCGGCCGTCTCGAACCAGGCGACCGGCGCAGGCACCCGGTCGCAGCCCTCGCGGGCCAGGGCCAGCGGCAGTTCCAGGTCGGGGTTGAGGCCGGGGACGACCCGGCGGAACACCTTGGCTATGAGCGTGTCGCCGTACACGACCGAGGAGTTGGACTGTTCCGCCGTCAGGGGGCGGGGCGCGAGGTCGCGCGGGACCTCGCCGTGCGGGCCGCGGTGGAAGCGGAGGGCGCCGAGCGCGCCGGGTATTCGGAGCCGCTCCAGGAGGACGGCGCTGTGCCGCGGGTCCTGGAGTGCCTCGTACGCGGTGCGGCCCGCCAGCGGTCCGTGCGTGATGTGGCCGATGACCGCGGGCGCGAGGTGCGGCGCCGCGGCCTCGGCGGTGCCGATGAGCAGCTGGTAGCGGTCGCCGGGCCCCTCCTCGTCGGCCGGTGGCTGATGGGCGCGCACGAGGAGGTGCAACAGGGCGGCGTCCGGCAGCAGTTCGGTGACGGAGTCCAGGGTGAAGCCGGTGACGGGGCGGCCCTTGCCGGCGAACCACCGCTGGCGTGGCAGCCATTCGCGCAGCAAGGGGTCGAGCGACATGAGTAACTCGGATTCTCCGGCCGTCGGGGCGGCGGGCCGGGTTGCGGCTTCCGACATGGCGTCGTGTCCTTTCCCGGATATGCGTGGAGAGTGCCCAGGTATGTCGTCGTCAGTCCTTGCGGAGGCGGAACCAGTAGAACCCGTGTCCCGCGAGGGTCAGCAGGTACGGGAGTTCGCCGATCGCGGGGAAGCGCACTCCGCCGATCAGTTCCACCGGGTGCCGCCCGTTGAAGGACTGGAGGTCCAGTTCGGTGGGCTGGGCGAAGCGGGAGAAGTTGTGCACGCACAGGACCAGGTCGTCCTTGAATTCCCTCAGGAACGCGAGGACGGCCGGGTTGGAGGAGGGCAGTTCGGTGTAGGAGCCGAGGCCGAACGCCGGGTTCTGCTTGCGGATCTCGATCATCCGGCGGGTCCAGTGCAGCAGCGATGACGGCGACGACATCGCCGCCTCCACGTTGGTGACCTGGTAGCCGTAGACCGGGTCCATGATCGTGGGCAGCGAGAGGCGGCCGGGGTCGCAGGAGGAGAAGCCCGCGTTGCGGTCCGGGGTCCACTGCATCGGGGTGCGCACCGCGTCGCGGTCGCCGAGCCAGATGTTGTCGCCCATCCCGATCTCGTCGCCGTAGTACAGGATCGGGGTGCCGGGCAGCGACAGCAGCAGCGCGGTGAACAGCTCGATCTGGTTGCGGTCGTTGTCGAGCAGCGGGGCCAGGCGCCGGCGGATGCCGATGTTGGCGCGCATCCGCGGGTCCTTGGCGTACTCCGCGTACATGTAGTCGCGCTCTTCGTCGGTGACCATTTCCAGGGTCAGCTCGTCGTGGTTGCGCAGGAAGATGCCCCACTGGCAGCCGGCCGGGATCGGCGGGGTCTTGGCGAGGATCTCGGAGACCGGGTAGCGCGACTCGCGGCGCACCGCCATGAAGATCCGCGGCATCACCGGGAAGTGGAAGGCCATGTGGCACTCGTCGCCGCCGGAGGCGGTGTCGCCGAAGTAGTCGACGACGTCCTCGGGCCACTGGTTGGCCTCGGCGAGCAGGACGACGTCCGGGTACTGGGCGTCGATCTCCTTGCGGACCCGCTTGAGCATCTCGTGCGTGGCCGGGAGGTTCTCGCAGTTGGTGCCCTCCTCGGCGTACAGGTAGGGGACCGCGTCGAGGCGGAAGCCGTCGATGCCCAGGTCGAGCCAGAAGCGCAGGGCGGCGAGGATCTCCTCCTGGACGGCCGGGTTCTCGTAGTTCAGATCCGGCTGGTGGGAGAAGAAGCGGTGCCAGTAGTACTGCTTGCGCACCGGGTCGAAGGTCCAGTTCGAGGCCTCCGTGTCCACGAAGATGATCCGCGCATCGGCGTACTGCTTGTCGTCGTCCGCCCAGACGTAGTAGTCGCCATAGGGGCCCTCCGGGTCCGAGCGGGACTCCTGGAACCAGTCGTGCTGATCACTCGTGTGGTTCATGACGAAGTCGATGACCACGCGCATGCCACGCTGGTGCGCGGCGTCCACGAACTCGACGAAGTCGGCCAGGTCACCGAACTCCGGGAGTACCGAGGTGTAGTCCGATACGTCGTAACCGCCGTCCCTGAGCGGCGACTTGAAGAACGGCGGGAGCCAGAGACAGTCCACCCCCAGCCACTGGAGGTAGTCCAGCTTCGCCGTGATGCCCTTGAGGTCTCCGACGCCGTCGCCGTTGCTGTCCTGGAAGGAGCGGACCAGGACCTCGTAGAAGACCGCGCGCTTGAACCAATCCGGGTCCCGGTCCTTCGCGGGGGTGTCCTCGAAGGTGTCCGGGACGGGCTCATTCATCATCATGGTGTGGGTGACCCTCCGAATCCCATGTCCCGAATGCTCCTGAGAAATTCATCGCGGCGTGGCGGGAGGACGAGGATGTGCGCGGGCGTGCGGCCCGGCTCTAGGCGCACATAGTTCGTCCTGCCCCAGTGGTACGTCTCGCCGGTGAGCTCGTCGTGCACCGGCACGGAGGCGTGCCAGTCGAGCCCCAGGTGCGGCATGTCCAACGACACCGTCGCCTCCTGGGTGTGGTGCGGGTCGAGGTTCACGACCACCAATACCGTGTTCGAGCCCTGTGCGGATGCGGTGGTCTTGGAGTACACGAGCAGCGCGTCGTTGTCGGCCCCGTGGAAGTGCACGTCCCGCAGCGTGCGCAGGGCCGGATTGCGGCGGCGGATCGCGTTGAGCGCGGTGATCAGCGGGGCGATCGTGCGGCCCTCCCGTTCGGCCGACTCCCAGTCCCGCGGCACCAGTTGGTACTTCTCCGAGTTCAGATACTCCTCGCTCCCGGCGCGCAGCGGGGTGTTCTCGCACAGTTCGTACCCGCTGTAGAGGCCCCAGGTGGGCGCCAGCGTCGCGGCGAGGACGGCGCGCAGTTCGAAGGCGGGACGACCGCCGTCCTGGAGGAACTCGTGCAGGATGTCGGGGGTGTTCACGAACAGGTTCGGCCGCATGTAGGACGCCGCCTCACCGCTCAACTCCTGCGCGTAGTCCGTGAGTTCCGGCTTCGTATTGCGCCAGGTGAAGTACGTGTACGACTGCTGGAAACCGACCGCGGCCAGGGTGTGCATCATCGCGGGCCGGGTGAACGCCTCCGCCAGGAAAATCACGTCCGGGTCACTGCCGTTGATGTCCGCGATCACCTTCTCCCAGAAGACGACCGGCTTGGTGTGCGGATTGTCCACGCGGAAGATCCGCACCCCGTGCCCCATCCACAGGCGCAGGATCCGCGTCGTCTCGGCGATCAGACCCGGCAGGTCCGCGTCGAAGGCGAGCGGATAGATGTCCTGGTACTTCTTCGGCGGATTCTCCGCATACGCGATACTGCCGTCCGGACGGTGATGGAACCAGTCGGGATGCTTGTCCACCCACGGATGATCCGGCGAGCACTGCAACGCGAAATCCAGGGCCACCTCCATGCCCAACTCCCGCGCCCGGCCAACGAAGTCGTCGAAATCCTCGAAAGTGCCCAGGTCCGGATGGACCGCATCGTGCCCGCCCTCGGGCGAACCGATCGCCCACGGCACACCCACGTCGCACGGACCAGGCGACAGCGAATTGTTGGGACCCTTGCGAAACGTGGTGCCGATGGGATGCACCGGCGGCAGGTACACCACGTCGAAACCCATCGCCGCGATGGCCGGAAGCCGCCGGGCCGCCGTACGGAACGTGCCGCTCACCGGCGGCTTCCCCGGCTCGACCACGGCCCCCTCCGAACGCGGAAAGAACTCGTACCAGGACCCGAACAGCGCCCGCTCCCGCTCCACCAGGAGGGGCAGTCGGCCGCTGCGCGTGACCAGTTCGCGCAGCGGGTGGCGGGCGAGGACCCGGTGCACGTCGGGGGCTAGCGCGGCGGCCAGGCGGGCGGGGGCCGGGCGGCTGGTGTCGCGGAGCGCGGCGGCGGCCCGCACAATCGTTTCGCGAAGCGGTGCGGGGGCGCTTCTCGCGGCGCGGTCGTGCAGCAACGCGCCCTCTTCCAGGACGAGTTCGGTGTCGATGCCCGCCGGAACCTTGATCTTCGCGGTGTGCCGCCACGTGGCCACGGGGTCGCCCCACGCCTCGACCCGGTACGTCCAGCGGCCGGGGGCGTCCGGGGTGACCTCGGCGCCCCAGCGGTCGGTGCCGGGGGCCAGCTCGCGCATCGGCGTCCACGGGCCGGGCTCGCCGTCGGGTCCGCGCAGCACGACGTTCGCGGCGACGGCGTCGTGCCCCTCGCGGAACACGGTGGCCGTGACCAGGAAGGTCTCGCCGACCACGGCCTTGGCGGGGCGCCGACCGTGGTCGACGACCGGGCGGACGTCACGTATGGGGATACGGCCCGTGGTGGCACGCGGTGGCGTGGGCGTAGGGCGCTTTGAGGGCATGACCGCTCCTGTCCGCGGGGGATCGGGGGTGCGGAGACGAGATTCGGGGAGAGGGCAGTGCGGTGCAGCAGTGCGGCGTACCGGTGGAGCCTTCCACGCTCCATCGACGGGCAATCCGTGTCGTACCAACTACTCGTCACTACTGGCGCGTAAGGGAACACATAAGACCGGTCCCGCCGAAATCGACGGGACCGGACCATGAACCCACCTCCTCCTACGGGTTGTTCACCTGGAGCAGCTTGTTCGGCGAGCCGAGGCCCGCGCCCGTCACCTTGCCCGCCGCCGCGCGCTCGGCCAGCGCCTTGCTCACCTCGGCGGGCGAGGCCGTCGCGTGGTCGGCGAGGTACAGCGCGGCCGCGCCCGCGACGTGCGGCGAGGCCATCGACGTACCGGAGAAGGTGTCCTTCCCCGAGTCGCTCCTGTACGAAGCGGACGTGATGTCCACGCCGGGCGCGAACAGGTCGAGACGGGTACCCCAATTGGAGAAGCTCGCACGCGCGTCCTTCTTGCCGCTCGCGCCGACCGTGATCGCTTCCTTGACGCGGGCCGGTGAGTACAGCTCGGCGGGCATGCCGTCGTTGCCCGCGGCCACCGTGTAGGTGACGCCCGAGGCGATGGAGTTGCGTACGGCGGCGTCGAGTTGGGCGTTCGCGTAGCCGCCGAGGCTCAGGTTCGCCACGGCAGGACGCTGGGCGTGCTTGGTCACCCAGTCGATGCCCGCGAGCACCTGCGCCGTCGTGCCGGAGCCCGCGTCGTCGAGCACCCGCACGCCGACCACGTCGGCCTGCTTGGCGACGCCGTACGTCTCGCCCGCGACGGTCCCGGCGACATGGGTGCCGTGCCCGTTGCCGTCCTGCGCGGTCGAGTCGTTGTCGACGAAGTCCCAGCCGCTGGTGGCCCGTCCGCCGAAGTCGCGGTGGGTGGCGCGGATGCCGGTGTCGATCACGTAGACGTGCACGCCCGTGCCCGCGGACTCGGGCCAGGTGTACGACGCGTCGAGCGGCAGATCCTTCTGGTCGATGCGGTCCAGGCCCCACGAGGGCGGGTTCTTCTGGGTGTGCTCCATCGTGACCTGGGAGTCCTGGACGACCGACGCGACGTTCCCGTCGGCCGCGAGCCGCTTGGCCTGTCCCTCGCCGAGGGTCACCGCGTAGCCGTTCAGCGCCTTGCTGTAGGTGTGGCGTATTTTCGCCCCGTACTTCTCCGCGAGGCCCTTGCCCGCCTCGGACGGGGCCTTCGTGTCCCCCTTCAATGTCACTATGTAGCTGCCCGCTATGGCGCCGGGCTCCCCGGCGCCGAATATCCGTCCCTGAGCGGGGGCGGCGTCCGCGGGCAGCGTGGTGGCCGAAAGCACCGCGACCGTGGCGACCGCGGTGAGCCCGCCGGCCCAGCGCGTCCGTCGCTTTCGCGTCACTCGCACGGTCCCTGCCATGGATGAGTTCCCCTCCTCAACTCGGCGCGGTCTCACGCCAGTTGGCAGCCTCTCGTGCGGTGTGAAGCGCCACAAGGAGGTACGAGGTGGCGGAATCGGCCATATCGGTCGTGGGGGTTGTGCGGTTGAGTTGCGGCGTTTTCCGGTCTCCGTGGGGGCTCGGGCCGCCGGGCGGGGTACGCAATTGGCTGGCGTGGCCCACGGCGACGTCCGATGATGAAGCCGTGTCGATCATTCACCGCACCACACTGAAGCCCACCAAGCTCGAACTCCTCGCCGACTGGCTCCCGAAGCAGCCCTGGTACCAGGGCTCCGGCGCCCCGGAGCTGACCAAGGCCGGCGGGTTCCGGCTCGACGACCCGGCCGGCGAGGTCGGCCTCGAGTTCATGGCCGCGACGGACACCTCGGGCCCCGAGCCGGTGACGTACCACGTGCCGATGGCCTACCGAGGAGCCCCGCTGGAGGGCGCCGCGGACGACGCGCTCATCGGCACCGTCGAGCACGGCGTGCTGGGGAGGCGCTGGGTGTACGACGGCGCCAAGGACCCGGTGCTCGTACGGGAGTTGACCGCCCTGCTCAAGGGCGAGGTGCCCGCGCACGCGCAGAGCGTCGACGGGGCCCTCGACCCGACCGTGCGCGCCCGGGTCACCGGCGACGACGTGCGGCCCGAGGTCGTGCGCGTACTGGAGGCGGGCGCGCAGGCGCCGGACGACGCCGTCGGCGAGGTCTCCGCCGAATGGAGCGCGGAGGACGAGCGGCGGGTCCGTGGGGTTTTCGTGGTGGTCCGCGCCGGCTGACGACCTCTGGGCGTTGCGTGCCTCTGGGTGATCATGAAATCTGGCATCGTGGGCAGGTCGCCGAAGACCAGTGGCGACAACTTCCTGCACCGACGTCCGAATGGTTTGGATGTGGTTTTTTGATCTGGGGGGCAACACGCATGACAGCGACCCGACGTCCGCGACGGCTTGCACGCGTTCTCACGGGAGCGGCCCTAGCGGTGGGCGCGCTGCTCGGCGCCGCGGCCGCACCGGCCGCGGCCTACGACCCCAACCCCGACGCGGCGGTCACCTACCGGCAGGCCGCGGGCGGCAGCGTCGGTGCCGACGTGGCGCTGACGAAGGACGGTTCACGCCTCGGTGAGGTGGAGTTCCAGCCGGAGACGCAGCAGTTGCGGGTGTACGACACCCGCAACGACGGCGACACGTTCTACGTGCACGTCTCCGCCACGACGAACGGTGTCACGCACAACCTGGGCACGTACGCCGCGCCCGGCAGCGAGGCTCCCGTGGACTTCCTCGTGAAGGACCTCCACCTGACCAAGGGCACCCCCGTCGACATCGAGGTGTACGACGACGCGGCGCTCACCGACTACATCGGCGGCGCACGCGGCACCGGGGCGGCAATCGCCTGACGAAGGCCCCAGGGGCATCCGCGTACGGCGGTCCGGGCGCACGCAGCGCGTGCCCGGACCGCCGTACGCGTTCCGGCGCCCCGCCCCGCGCCGTGGCCCGGGGAGCGGCCGTGCGGCTACCGTCGGGAGGCGACTTCCGGCATCCGACGCGCAACCGCAGAGGTGAGCACGTGAAGGCCATCCGCCGATTCACCGTCCGCCCGGTCCTGCCCGACCCCCTCGCCCCGCTGCACGATTTGGCGCGCAATCTGCGCTGGTCCTGGCATGCCGGGACCCGTGATCTGTTCGCCGCCGTGGACCCCGGCCGCTGGGCCGCGTCCGCCGGTGACCCGCTGCGGCTGCTCGGCAGCGTCCCGCCCGAGCGGCTCGCCCGGCTCGCGGGGGACGAGGACTTCCTCGCGAGGCTGAGCGAGGTCGCCGACGATCTGCGCGGCTATCTGCACGACGACCGCTGGTACCAGGACCGGGCGCTGACCTCCCAACTCCCTTCCGGGATCGCCTACTTCTCTCCGGAGTTCGGCATCACGGCCGCGCTGCCGCAGTACTCGGGCGGCCTCGGGATCCTCGCCGGCGACCACCTCAAGGCCGCGAGCGACCTGGGGGTGCCGCTGATCGGCGTAGGACTCCTTTACCGGCACGGCTACTTCCGGCAGTCGCTCTCCCGGGACGGCTGGCAGCAGGAGACGTATCCGGTCACCGACCCGAACGAGCTGCCGCTGACCCTGCTGCGGGAGACCGACGGCACCGCCGTGCACCTCGCGCTCGCCCTCCCCGGCGGCCGGCGGCTGCTCGCCCGGGTGTGGCAGGCGCAGGTCGGCCGGGTCCCGCTGCTCCTTCTCGACTCGGACGTGGAGGAGAACGACGCCCACGAACGGGACGTGACCGACCGGCTCTACGGCGGCGGCAGCGAGCACCGGCTGTTGCAGGAGATGCTGCTCGGGATCGGCGGGGTGCGCGCGGTGCGTGCGTACTGCCGGCTCACCGGGCACCCGGAACCCGAGGTGTTCCACACCAACGAGGGGCACGCGGGCTTCCTCGGCGTGGAGCGGATCGCCGAACTCGCCGAGCGGGGCGCGGACTTCGACTCCGCGCTCGAAGCCGTGCGGGCGGGCGCCGTCTTCACCACGCACACCCCCGTGCCCGCCGGGATCGACCGCTTCGACCGGGAGCTCGTCGCCCGCCACTTCGGCGCCGCCGCCGAACTGCCGGGCCTCGACGTGCAGCGCATCCTCGACCTCGGCATGGAGACGTACGCGGGCGGCGACCCGAACGTCTTCAACATGGCGGTGATGGGCCTGCGGCTCGCCCAGCGCGCCAACGGCGTCTCCACCCTGCACGGGTCCGTCAGCCGGGACATGTTCGCCGGTCTGTGGCCGGGATTCGACGTCGAGGAGGTGCCGATCGCCTCCGTGACCAACGGCGTGCACGCGCCCACCTGGGTCGCGCCCGAGGTGTACCGGCTCGGCGCGCGGCAGATCGGGGAGCGGCGCACCGAGGACGCCCTGTCGGTCGGCGCCTCGGGCCGCTGGGACGCGGTCGGCGAGATACCCGACCGGGACATCTGGGAGCTGCGCGGCGAACTGCGGCGGGGGCTCGTCGACGAGGTGCGCGAGCGGCTCGCCGCGTCCTGGCGCCAGCGCGGCGCGGGCGCGGCCGAACTCGGCTGGATCGACGGCGTGCTGGACCCCGACGTGCTCACCATCGGCTTTGCGCGCCGCGTCCCCTCGTACAAGCGGCTCACGCTGATGCTGCGCGATCCGGACCGGCTGATGCGGCTGCTGCTCGACGAGGAGCGGCCGGTGCAGATCGTGGTCGCGGGCAAGGCGCACCCGGCCGACGACGGGGGCAAGCGCCTCGTGCAGGAGCTGGTCCGGTTCACCGACGATCCGCGGGTGCGGCACCGGATCGTCTTCCTGCCCGACTACGGGATGGCGATGGCGCAGAAGCTCTATCCCGGCTGCGACGTCTGGCTCAACAATCCGCTCAGGCCGCTGGAGGCGTGCGGCACATCCGGTATGAAGGCCGCGCTCAACGGCTGCCTCAACCTGTCCGTCCTGGACGGCTGGTGGGACGAATGGTTCGCGCCCGACTACGGCTGGGCCATCCCCACGGCCGACGGCACGGCCACGGACGAGCACCGGCGCGACGACCTGGAGGCGGCCGCGCTGTACGACCTGCTCGAGCGCCGGGTGACGCCGCGCTTCTACGAGCGGGGCCCCGAGGGGCTGCCCGACCGCTGGATCGAGATGGTCCGCAGGACCCTCACCCACCTCGGCCCGAAACTCCTCGCGGGGCGCATGGTCCGGGAGTACGTGGACCAGCTGTACGCCCCCGCCGCGGGCTCCGCGCGGGCCCTCGACCCGGACGCGGCCCGGGACCTCGCGGCGTGGAAGGCCCGGGTGCGTGCCGCCTGGCCGCGGGTCACCGTCGACCACGTGGAGGCGTCGGCCGGCGGCGCCGAACTGGGCGCCACCCTCGGCCTCCATGTCCGGGTCGCGCTCGGCGAGTTGGGGCCTGACGACGTCGAGGTGCAGGCCGTCGCGGGCCGCGTCGACTCCGAGGACCGGATCACGGAGCCGACGACGGTGCCGCTGAAACCGGTCGGCGGCCCGGACGCCGAGGGCCGCTGGGCGTACGAGGGGCCGCTGGCCCTCGACCGCAGTGGGCCCTACGGGTACACGGTGCGTGTGTTGCCCGCACATCCGCTGCTTGCCTCGGTGGCGGAGACGGGACTGGTGGCGCTGCCGACGGAGGCGACGCAGGAGGGGGCCGGGGTGTTGATGCGGTGAGGCCCCGCCGGGGTCGGGGCCCGGGGCGCTGCCCCGGACCCCGCGCCTCGATCGCCGGCGGGGCTCGATCGAGCCTTGATCGGGTTTACGGGAACGTCAGCTTGAAGCTGTTGATGTAGCCCGTGTCCTGCGGACCGAGGTCCTGGACCTTCAGCTTCCAGGTGCCGTTCGCGGTCTCGGCCGAGGCGTTGACCGTGTACGTCGTCCGGATGTTCGGCGTCGGGTCGTACGTCGAGCTGTGCAGGCGGTACGTTCTGCCGCTCGGGCCGACCAGGTCGACCTGGAGGTCACCGCTCCACGTGTGCACGATGTCGACGCCGACCTTCAGCGTGGACGGGGCCGCGCCGCTGATGCCGGTGACCGCGACGGACGAGGTGACGGCCGCTCCCGGGGAGTCCGGGATGTTCACGTTCGCGTCGTTGGTGAACGTCTTGCCGGTGCCCGGGTCGCCGCCGCCGGAGCGGGCGCCGACGTTGATGCCGGCCCACGCGTCCTGCACGGCCTTGTACTCGGCGGACGTCGTCCCGTACAGCTCACCGGCGGCCGCGAGGGTGCCGGTGCGGGCGCCCGCGTAGTTCGTCGTCGACGTGAACTTCGTGGACAGCGCCTTGAACCAGATCAGCGCCGCCTTGTCGCGGCCGATGCCGGTGACCGGAAGGCCGTCCGAGGTGGGCGAGTTGTAGGTCACGCCGTTGATCGTCTTCGTTCCGCTGCCCTCGCTGAGCAGGTAGAAGAAGTGGTTCGCCGGACCCGAGGAGTAGTGCACGTCGACTCCGCCGATGCCCGAGTACCAGGCGTCCTTGGACGCGCCGTCCTTGCTCGGCTTGTCCATGTAGCGCAGCGGGGTTCCGTCGCCGTTGATGTTGATCTTCTCGCCGACGAGGTAGTCGCCCACGTCGCTGGGGTTGTTGGCGTAGAACTCGACGGCCGCCGCGAAGATGTCGGACGTCGCCTCGTTCAACCCGCCGGACTCGCCGGAGTAGTTGAGGCCCGCGGTGTTCGACGTGACGCCGTGGCTCATCTCGTGCGCGGCCACGTCGATGGAGGTGAGCGGGTGGGTGTTGCTGGTGCCGTCGCCGTAGGTCATGCAGAAGCAGCTGTCGTCCCAGAACGCGTTGACGTACGCGTTGCCGTAGTGGACCCGGCTGTACGCGCCGACGCCGTCGCCGCGGATACCGGTGCGGCCCTGCACGTTCTTGTAGTAGTCCCAGGTCAGCGCGGCGCCGTAGTGGGCGTCGGCCGCGGCCGTCTCGGTGTTGGTTGCCTGCCCGTTGCCCCACACGTCGTCGGAGCCGGAGTAGAGGGTGCCGGTGCCGGACGTGCCGCGGTTCAGGTTGTACGTCTTGTGGCCGCCGCGGGCCGTGTCGTTCAGCGTGTACGAGGAACCGGACTGCGCGGTGCCGAGGGTGACGGTGCCGCTGTACTGGGTGTTGCCCGTGCCGGTCTCGATGGCCTGCCACTCGTGGAGCTTCTTGCCGGTGGTGGCGTCGGTGATGACGTGCAGCTGGTTCGGGGTGCCGTCCTCCTGGAGGCCGCCGACCACGGTCTCGTACGCGAGGGTGGGCCTGCCCTTCGTCGCGCCCTGGCCGAGCCAGACGACCTTGCGGGGCGCCTTGTCGGCCTCGGTCTTCTTCGAGCCGTCGGCCTTCGCGAGGGCGAGGGCCTGGGTCTCGGCCTTCGCCGGTTTCAGCGTGGCGGTGGTGTCGACGGTCCTGAGCTCGGCCTTGGCGGCCTTGGTGACGCTCTTCTCGGCCCCGGACTTCGTTGCCTCGACGATCAGGTCGCCGCCCAGGACCGGGAGCCCGTCGTAGGTGCGCTCGTAGCGGGTGTGGGTGGTGCCGTCCTTGTCCTGGAGGACGTCCCGCACGACGAGTTTCTCCTGCTTGCCGAGGCCGAGGTCCTTCGCGGTGTCGGCCTTGCCGGCGTTCGCCTCGCGCATCAGCTCGGCGCGCTCGGCGGGGGAGAGCTTCGCGGGGAGGGAGCCCGGGTCGGCGCCGCGCGCGGCGCTCGCGACCGAGCGGGCCGCGGGGCTCGCGCCCTGGGCGTCGGCGGTGGCCGAACCCGCGGGGAACGCCACGGCGAGCAGGGCGGTGACGGCTCCGACGGCCGCCGCCGCGGTCGCCCTACGTCTGTGGGAGGTGGAGGTGCGTGTCACGCTGACTCCTTCTGCACGGCCGCAGCATGGGTGCGCGGCCAGTGGGAACGGACGGCAGGGTTGGCCGTCCGGGCAGAACGCAGTGCAGGCAGTGCTCTCGAAACGGCCGGGCGCCGTGAAGCTGTGGGGCAGCTGTGCCGCGGCCGTTGGGAAGATTGGCACCAGAGAGCGCGCTCTGTCAGGAGCCCGTCAACAGGTTGGCCGGATCTGGTTCGGAGTCCGGGCGGTCGTGTTCGATATGCGGGTGCCTCCGTGGTCGATGCAGGGACCGGAGCGCACCCCCGGGTCCCGCTCCTCACCTCGTGCTACGCCGCCCGACGCGCCCCAGCCGCGCTCCCCGGAGGAGCCGGGTCCGGCCACCGGTCGAGGCGGTGCGCACACTTCCGGACGGCTCCGTGTTCGGTGGCGGACCACGGGGGGTGGCCGTAAATCGCCCCCGTACTTCCTGGCCACCCTCGCGGAGGGGCGGGCACCCTTCGGTGTTCAGGCCGCGCCGTCGGCCGCAACGCTCTCCCGCCAGGCGCGGTGCAGGTCCGCGAACGCGCCGGTTGACGTGATGAGTTCGCCGGGCGGCCCGTCCTCCACGATGCGGCCGTCCGCCATGACGAGGACGCGGTCCGCGATCTCGACCGTCGAGAGGCGGTGGGCGATCACGACCGCCGTGCGGTCGTGCAGCACCGTGCGCATCGCGCGCTGCACCGCGCGCTCGCCCGGGATGTCGAGGGAGCTGGTCGCCTCGTCGAGGATCAGCACCGCCGGGTCGGCGAGGAGGGCGCGGGCGAACGCCACCAACTGCCGCTGGCCCGCCGAGATCCGGCCACCGCGCTTGCGCACGTCCGTGTCGTAGCCATCGGGGAGCTCGGCGATGAAGTCGTGGGCGCCGATCGCCTTCGCGGCCCGCTCGATCTCCTCGCGGCTCGCGTCGGGACGGCCGATCGCGATGTTCTCGGCGACCGTCCCGGAGAACAGGAACGCCTCCTGGGTCACCATCACCACGCCGCGCCGGAGGTCCGCGTTGGGCAGCTCGCGCAGGTCCACGCCGTCGAGGAGCACCTCGCCGTGCGAAGGGTCGCAGAAGCGGGCGAGGAGCTTGGCCAGGGTGGACTTGCCCGCCCCCGTCGAACCGACCACCGCCACCGTCTGCCCGGCCGGCAGCGTCAGGTCGAAGCGGGGCAGGACCTCGCCGCCCGTGCGGTAGCCGAAGGAGACCGAGCGGAACTCGACCTCGCGGCCCGGCCGTTCGCCCTCGCGCGCGGGCAGCGGGCGCGGGGCGGCCGGTTCCGGCACGGACGGCTGCTGTGCCAGCAGACCGGCGATCTTCCGCAGGGACGCGGCCGCGCTCTCGTACGCGTTGAGGAACATCGCCAGGCGGTCGATCGGGTCATACAGGCGGCGGATGTAGAGCACCGCGGCTGCCAGCACGCCGAGTTCGAGCGTGCCGCCCGCGACGCGGTACGCGCCCCACAGGACCATCCCCGCCACCGCCGTGTTCGCGAGGAGCCGGGAGCCGACGACGTAGCGTGCCATTTCCAGCATCGCCGTGCCGTTGGACCGCTCGTGCCGGTGGTTGAGCTTCGCGAAGTGCTCGTCGTTGGCCCGCTCTCGGCGGAAGGCGCGCACGGGACGGATGCCGTTCATCGTCTCGACGAACTTCACGATGACCGCGGCGATGGCCGAGGAGCGCTCCGCGTACGCCCGCGCCGCCCGCTGCCGGTACAGCCGGATCAGCACGTACAGCGGGACGAAGGACAGAGCCGCGACCGAGCCGATGCCGAGGTCCAGCCAGAGCAGCATCGCCGTGATGTAGACCGAGCCCACGATCACGTTGACCAGTTCCTGGAGGCCCTCGCTGAGCAGTTCGCGCAGTGCCTCGACGTCCGTGGTGGCCCGCGAGATGACCCGCCCCGATGTGTACCGGTCGTGGAAGTCCACGCTCAGCGCCTGCGCGTGCCGGAAGATGCGGCCCCGCAGGTCGAGCAGCACGTTCTGGCTGACGCGGGCCGAGAGCCGGATGTACGCGTACACGAACGCGGCCGAGCCGACCGCGCACAGCAGGAAGCCCGCGCCGACCACGACCAGCGGCCCGTAGTCGTGCGCCCGGAAGGCGGGGACCGCGCTGTCGATGGCGTACGCGACGATCAGCGGGCCCGACTGCACGGCGGCCTGTTGCAGGAGCAGCGCGAGGACCGTGAGGGCCACCGTGCGGCGGTGGGGCGCGAGCAGCGAGCGCAGCAGCCCGCCCGTCGCGCCCTGGGGCGTCGGCAGGTCGTCCTGGTCGAAGGGGTCGCCGGGGGAGCGGGGCCGGGCGTCCTCGGGGTGTTGGGGATCGCCCTGCGTACCGGTCTTGTCGTCCGGTTTCGCGGTCGTCGTCATACGCGCTCCGTCTCCGTCCCCGCGTCCGTCTCCTCGGTGTGCTCGTCCGAGCCCGACATGAGGTGTCTGTACTCGGCGTTCACGCGCAGCAGTTCGTGGTGGGTGCCGACCGCCGTGATCCGGCCCCCGGACAGCAGCGCCACCCGGTCGGCGAGCAGCACCGTGGACGGCCGGTGCGCGACCACCAGCGCCGTGCTGTCGGCGAGCACCCGCCGCAGCTCCGCCTCCACCGCGGCCTCCGTGTGCACGTCGAGCGCGGACAGCGGGTCGTCGAGGATCAGGAAGCGGGGCGTGCCCACGACGGAGCGGGCCAGGGCGAGGCGCTGGCGCTGGCCGCCGGACAGGCTCAGGCCCTGCTCGCCGACCTCCGTGCCGACGCCGTCGGGAAGCCGGTGCGCGAATCCGGCCTGCGCGACGCCGAGCGCCTGCTCCAGGTGCTCGGTCCCGGTGGTCTCGTCCGCTCCCATCAGGACGTTCTCGGCGACCGAGGCGGAGAACAGGGTGGGCTCCTCGAACGCCACGGACACCAGCTCGCGCAGCTCGGCGCGGGGCATCGCGGTGATGTCGCGGCCGTCGAGCGTGATGCGGCCGTCCGTCGCGTCGTAGAGCCGCGGCACGAGTGCGGTGAGGGTGGTCTTGCCGCTGCCGGTCGCTCCGACGAGGGCCATGGTTTCGCCGGGGCGGATGTGGAGGTCGACTCCGTCGAGGGTGGGGGTGGAGTCCTCGGCGGCGTCGGGGTAGCGGAAGGCGATCCCTTCGAATCGCATGCCGTCACCACTGGCCGCCGTGGTTGCGGACTCGGGGCTCTGCCCCGGACCCTGCTGCTCAATCGCCGCAGGGGCTTGAAAGGCCTGCTCAATCGCCGCAGGGGCTTGAAGTGCAATCGCGGCAGGGGCGCTATGGGGAGCCTCCGGAGCCGCGTCCATGACCTCGAAGAAGCGTCGCGTCGCCGTCGCCGCCTCCTGGCTCATCGCGAGCAGGAAGCCGATGGACTCGATGGGCCAGCGCAGCGCGAGCGCCGTGGACAGGAACGCGACGAGCGTGCCCGCCGACAGCGAGCCGTCGGAGACCTGGACCGTGCCGATCACCAGAGCCGCGCCGAGCGCCACCTCGGGAAGGAGAGTGATCACCGTGAGGATCCCGGCGAGCAGCCGCGCCTTGAGCAGTTCCGTGCCGCGCACCGTGCGCGCCAGGTCCCGGAAGGCGCGGGCCTGGCTGCGGTGCCGGCCGAAGCCCTTGATGACGCGGATGCCGAGGACCGACTCCTCGACGACCGTCGTCAGATCGCCGACCTGGTCCTGCGCGCGGCGCGAGGCGTGCGCGTACCCGCCCTCGAACTTGTAGCAGAACGCGATCAGCGGCACGGCGGGGACGAGCAGGACGAGGCCGAGCCCCCAGTCCTGGACGATCAGCACGGTGAGCCCGGCCAGGATCGTCACGCCGTTGACGATCAGGAACGTCAGCGGGAAGGCGAGGAACATCCGGAGCACCATCAGGTCCGTCGTGCCGCGCGAGAGCAGCTGGCCCGAGGCCCACCGGTCGTGGAAGGAGACCGGGAGCCGCTGCAGATGCCCGTACAGATCGGCCCGCAGCGCCGCCTCCACCCCCGCGAGCGGCCGCGCCACCAGCCACCGGCGAAGGCCGAACAGGAGCGCCTCCGCGATGCCGAGCCCGAGCAGCACCCCGGCGCCCAGCCACACCCCGCCCGGATCGCGCTCCGTGACCGGACCGTCCACGATCCACTTCAGGACCAGCGGGAAGACCAGCGCCAGGCACGACGCGAGCACCGCCACGAACGCCGCTCCCGCCCACCGCGCCCGCACCGGACGCACGTACGGCCACAGCCGCAACAGCGTCCGAACGGCGGAGAGTTGGCCGGTCGTCTCTGTGGTGGCACGTGTAGTCGTCGGCATCAGGGGCGAGCCTACGGATTGCCACTGACAACGCCCACCGAGTTTCGGCCCGGCGCCCGCGGGACCCCGGAGTCGTACCGTCCATCAACCGATCGGCTGATGCGTGCTCGAGCGCGATGGCCGATGCCCGGACCCGGCCCGCGCGGCGAGTCTTGATGCCATGACCACCACCACAGCACCGCTCATCGAGGTCGCAGGGCTGCGCAAGACGTACGCCGGGCGGGCCGTCGTCGACGGGGTGTCCTTCACCGTCGGCGAGGGCGAGATCTTCGGGATCCTCGGGCCGAACGGCGCGGGCAAGACCACCACCGTCGAATGCGTCGAGGGACTGCGCGCGGCCGACGAGGGGCGGGTCCGGGTCGCGGGGCTCGACCCCGTACGCGATCACGCACAGGTCACCGGCATCCTCGGCGCCCAGCTCCAGGAGAGCGAGATCCAGCCGAAGCTGACCGTGAAGGAAGCCCTTGAGCTGTACTCCGCCTTCTATCCGGCGCCTCTCGACTGGCGGCCGCTCGCCGACCGGCTGCGGCTCACCGACAAGCTCGGCACCCGGTTCGCGAAGCTCAGCGGCGGCCAGAAGCAGCGCCTGTTCATCGCGCTCGCGCTCGTCGGCAACCCCCGTGTCGTCGTCCTCGACGAGCTGACCACCGGGCTCGACCCGCGCTCGCGCCGCGACACCTGGGAGCTCATCGAGGAGGTGCGCGACAGCGGCGTCACCGTCCTGCTCGTCACGCACTTCATGGAGGAGGCGCAGCGGCTCTGCGACCGGATCGCCGTGATCGACAAGGGGCGGGTCGCCGCGCTCGACACCCCGGCCGGTCTCATCCGGCAGGCCGCGGGCGCCACCGTCATCTCGTTCACCCCGTCCGCGCCGCTCGACGAGCGCGAACTCGCCGCGCTGCCGGGCCTCGCCTCCACGGAGCACAAGGACGGCCGGGTGACCCTGACAGGCGGCGAGGACACCGTGAACGCCGTCCTCACGCTGCTCGCCCGGCACCGCGTCACCGCACACCAACTCCGCGTGTCCGACGCCACCTTGGACGACGCGTTCCTCGACCTGACGGGAGCCGGACAGTCATGAGCACCGCCACCGCGCCCACCAGCACCGCGACCGCTCCCGCCGAGCGGGCGTCCGTCAACCGGGCCGTCCTCAAGGCCGAGTTCACGCTCTTCCGGCGCGAGGCGGGCAGCCTCCTCGGGATCCTGCTGTTCCCCGTGCTGCTCCTCGTGATCCTCGGCTCCATCCCGTCCTTCCGGCAGGCCGACGCCGGGCTCGGCGGCATCCGGCTCGTCGACGCGTACGTGCCGGTCACGGTGCTGCTCGGCATGATCGCGGGCGGCATCCAGTCGATGCCGCCGATCATCACCGGGTACCGCGAGCGCGGCATCCTGCGCCGCATGTCGGCCACGCCGGTGCGGCCGACGGCCGTCCTCGGCGCGCAGATGGGCATCCACGGCGTCGCCGTGCTCGTCTCGGTCGCGGTCTGTCTCGCCGTCGGCCGGATCGCCTTCGACGTGGCGCTGCCGCGGCAGTTCGGCGGCTATCTGCTCGCGCTGATCCTGTCCGTCGTCGTCTCCCTCGCCCTCGGCGCGCTGATTGCCTCCCGGGCCCGGACGACCAAGATCTCCAACGCGATCGGCTCGGTCGTCTTCTTCCCCGCGATGTTCTGCGCGGGCGTCTGGCTGCCGGTGCAGGCGATGCCGGACACGCTGGCCCGGATCGTCGAGCTGACCCCGTTCGGCGCCGCGGCGCAGGCCCTGAACCAGGCGGCGGCCGGCGACTGGCCCGGCTGGTCGCACCTGCTCGTGCTCGCCCTGTGGGCCGCGGGCCTGACCGGCGCGGCCGCGCGCTGGTTCCGCTGGGAATGACCGGGGAGCCGGGCGTGGTCGCGCAGACTGGGGGCATGGACGAGCGGGACCGGCGAGGACCGGGCGCGGGGCCGGACGGCGACGGGAAGACCGGCGGACGTGCCGGTCGGCGCGCCGAGCACGCCGTCGCCCCTTGGGGCGGGCGGGCCGTCAGCGGCGGCGCGACAGGGGGAGGCCCCGACGGGACGGAGCCCGGCCTCGGCGCGGCGCGGCTCGACCCCGGAGCCCAGGACGTCGAGCTGCGCTGGCGCGCCTTCCACCGATACTCCCCGTACATGATGCTCGCCATCAGCACGCTGCTGGCGGTGCCGACGAACGCCGCCTTCGGCGTGGGGCGTACCGGCTGGTACGTGATGGGGGGCCTCGTCGCGGGCGCCGCGGTCCTGGAAGGCGTCGCCGTCCGTGTCGGCCTCGCCCGCAGGGGCCCCTCGGTGGGGACGACCGTCTACTACTGGCTGCGCTGGGCGCTCGCCTTCTGCCTCGCGTGGATCAACCCGCTCTTCGCGTTCTACGCGGCCATGGGCTACTTCGGCGCCGGCCGCTTCCTGCTGCCCCGCCTGGTCAAACCGGGCCTGGCCGCATCCGCCGTGATCCTCGCCGGATCGCAGGCGGGCGGCCTGCCGCCGGAGAACGCGGCGCAATGGGCCCTGTTCGGCGCGCTGCTCGCGATCAACCTGGGTCTGGTGGCCGCCATGTTCCACCTCGACACGAAGGAGTACGAGCGCACCCGCGCCCAGGTCGCCACCATCGCCGAACTGGAGGGTGCCAACAAGGCGTTGCAGGAGGCCCTGGACGAGAACGCGCAGCTGCACTCCCAGCTCCTCGTCCAGGCGCGGGAGGCCGGCATCTCCGACGAGCGGCGCCGACTCGCCGCCGAGATCCACGACACCATCGCCCAGGGGCTGACCGGGATCATCGCTCAGCTCCAGGTCGTCGCGAACACCGACGACCCGCGGCTCTCCCGCGAGCACCTCGACCGGGCCGCGGACCTCGCGCGGCACAGCCTCGGCGAGGCCCGCCGCTCCGTGCACAACCTGGCGCCCGCAGCTCTGGACGACGCGACGCTCGCCGAGGCCCTCAAGAAGACCGTCGCCGAATGGTCGGCCCGCACCGGCGTGCGCGCCGACTTCACCGTCACCGGCACCGCCGAGCCGCTGCACGAGGAGATCGAGGCGAGCCTGCTGCGGATCGCCGAGGAGGCACTGTCCAACGCCGCCCGGCACGCGGCCGCCACCCGCCTCGGCGTCACCCTGTCCTTCATGGCGGGCCAGGTCACCCTCGATGTCCGCGACGACGGCCGCGGCTTCGACCCCCTCGCCGTGCCCGCCCGCTCGGGCGGCGGCGGCTTCGGTCTCGACGGGATGCGGGCCCGCGCCGAGCGGCTCGCGGGCGGCGTCACCGTCGAGTCGGAGGAAGGCGGCGGCACCGCGATCTCCGCTCACGTACCGTTGGTGCGCCATGACCAGTGATCCCACGCCTCCCGCCATCAGCCTGCTGATCGTCGACGACCACCCCGTCGTACGGGACGGTCTGCGCGGCATGTTCGAATCGACCACCGGCTTCACGGTCCTCGGCGAGGCGGCGAACGGGGTGGAGGCCGTCGCCCGCGCCGCAGCCCTCGACCCGGACGTCGTCCTGATGGACCTGCGGATGCCGGGCGGGAACGGCGTCGACGCGATCCGCGAGCTCGCCAGGCAGGGCGTGCGCGCCCGCGTCCTGGTCCTCACCACGTACGACACGGACTCCGACACGCTGCCCGCGATCGAGGCCGGCGCGACCGGATACCTGCTGAAGGACGCCCCGCGCGAGGAGCTGTTCACGGCGGTGCGGGCCGCCGCCGACGGCCGCACCGTCCTCTCGCCCGCGGTCGCGTCCCGCCTGGTCACGGCCGTGCGCACGCCCGCGCCCGGCACCGACGAGACGCTCTCCGCGCGCGAGCGGGAGGTCCTGGTGCTGGTCGCGCGCGGCACGTCGAACAAGGAGATCGCCCGCGAGCTGTTCATCAGCGAGGCCACGGTGAAGACCCATCTCACGCACATCTACGGCAAGTTGGGCGTGAAGGACCGGGCGGCGGCGGTCGCCGTGGCCTACGACCGCAAGATCCTCGGCTGAGGCCCGAAGGCCCGAAGGCTGGAGGCCCGACGGCTCAGCGGATCTGGTCCGGTGTCACCGTCACCCACCGCTTGTCGGCGGTCGCCTTCTGGCCCAGCTCCCGCTGCCGCTTCACCCCGTCCGCCTTCATGCCGTCCAGCTCCTTCATGTAGCTGTCCTTGCGGTTGACCCACACGCGCACCCCGCCGTGCGCCACGTCCACCGAGCGGAAGAGCATCGGACCGTCGCTCTTGGGCGTGTCCCCGGCGGCGAGGACCGGCTTCTTCCAGGCGTCGATGTACGTGCTGATGGCGGCGGGCTTGCCCTCGTACCAGGTCGCCGGGGCCCACAGCGACGGCGTCAACTCCCGCTCCTGAAGGGCCTTCTGGTCGAACGTCCCGGCGGCGATCTCCTTCCGCGAGCTCGTCACGTCGCCCGTCTTGCGGTCCTTCAGGAGCGCGGCGACCCCGAGGACGTTCTCCGGCTTCACGTCGTAGCCGTACTTCGGGTCGGCCAGCACCATGCGGACGAGGTCCTCGCTCGCGGCGCTCACGACGTACACCTCGATGCCGTGCGAGCGCAGCGCGTGGTACAGCTCGCGCATCCCCTCCGAGAACTCCGGCGGCTTCGCGCCGCCCGGCAGATCCCCCTTGTGGGCCAGCAACTCGTCGACGTACACCTTGAGTTGCTTCAGCGTGAATCCGGAGAAGATCTGCGCGGCCCACGGATAGCAGACCTGGTCGTCGACCTCGCACAGCCGGTTGTAGTACTCGGTGAGGGTCTCCTTGTGGTCCGCCGTGTCCTTGAAGGGGATCACCTTCAGCGACGGGTCCATCGTGTCCCGCGTCAGGACGCCCTTCTGCTCCAGGAACGGCAGCAGCGACTCCTCCAGGTCGTTGCGGTACGTCGTGTTGTCCGCGTCGAACGTCGCGTACGCGCCCTTCTCGCCCTCGTGCGCCGCCACGACCCGGGCGAGCTGCTTCGCCTGCGCCCGCGGCCAGTGCTTCAGCTGGGCGGCGACGGTCCGCGCCGTCGCGTCCCGTCCGGTGGCGGCCGTCGCCTCGGTGTCCGGCCACGCCACCGTGGTGGCGAGCGCCGCGGCGAGGGCGGCGCCCACGGCGCCGAGGAGGAGGGGTTTCTTGCGCGAGGGGTTTCTGCTGGCTTCGGTCACGGCGCGCCACCCTAGAGCCACGGAGCCCGGATTCCCATGATCGAAGTCACCGTCCGTGGCCGGCATGCGACCGCGCGGCGCGGGTAGGCCCCTTTGCCGAAGCCTTCGCGTGCCGGCCGGACCCTTCGCATACTGGAGGCATGAGCACCGGCTCCCAGGAGTTCGTCCGCGCGACGCCACGGTCCGGCGGCCCGATCGTCTCGGCGGTCGGCTACCGCACCCGGGGCCTGTCTCCCTCGGTCCACCGCGGACTGCCCTCCCCGTACCTCACGGTGATCTTCACCCTCGACGAGCCGGTCGTCGGCGGCCACACTCCCGAGGAGGCGCTGGGCCCCGACGCGGTGCGCACGGACATCGTCGTGGGCGGCCTGCACCAGAGCCCCGAGTACATCGCGCAGTCCGGCTCCGAGTCCGGCATCCAGCTCGCGGTGCACCCGCTCGCGGCCCGCGCGCTGCTCGGGGCGCCTGCGGCCGAGCTCGCGGGGCCCGTGGCGGTCGAGGGCACGGACGTGCTCGGCCGGACGGCGGCCCTCCTACGGGAGGAGCTGGCCGGGCTAGACGACTGGCAGGCCCGCTTCGACCTCGTCTCCGCCTATGTGGCGCGGCGGACGGCCGGGGACCCGCTGGCCGGAGTGCGCCCCGAGGTCGCCGAGGCGTGGACGTGGCTCGCCCGGCACCGCGGCGCGGGCACCCTGCGGGGACTCGCCGCGCACGTCGCCCTCAGCGAGCGCCGCCTCACCACGCTGTTCCGCGCCGAGACGGGCCTGAGCCCCAAACAGGCCGCCCGCCTGATGCGCTTCCAGCACGCGAAGGCCGCCGTCGTGCGCGCCGTCGCCGCGGGCGCCCCGCCGGACCTGTCCCGCGTCGCCGCCGAGCACGGCTACTGCGACCACTCGCACCTGGTCCGCGACTTCCGCCAGTACACGGGCCTGAGCCCGACCGGCTGGCTCGCCGAGGAGTGCCGAAACATCCAAGCCGGGGGACACCACAACGGCGAAGACTCGGAGCCATGAACACCACACAGAGCACCCAGCAGACCCCGCGCGAGCCCGCCGTCTGGCCCACTCTCCAGGCGACCGACGCGCCCGCGCTCATCGACTTCCTCGTGAATACCGTCGGCTTCCTGCGCACCGTCGTCTACGAGGACGGCGACCGCGTCGCCCACGCCCAGCTCGACTGGCCCGAGGGCGGCGCGATCATGCTCGGCTCCCACAAGCCGGACGCCGAGCCGGGCACCTGGTGCGTCAAGCCGGGCAGCTTCGGCGGCTACGTCGTGACCGCCCGCGTCGACGAGCTGTACGCGCGGCTCGTCGACGCGGGCGTCAAGATCGTCCGCGAGATCGAGGACCAGCCGTACGGCAGCCGCGAGTTCGCGATCGCCGACCCGGAGGGCAACCTGTGGTCCTTCGGCACCTACGCGGGTGAGCCGCGCCCCGCGGGCGCTACGCCCTGACCTTCAGGAGCAGCACTGTCCTCGCCTCCACCGTGACCGTGGCGCCGGCCTCGTGCAGTACGGCCGGCGCCGCGCCCTGCTCCTCCGCGCCGGTGTCCACCACCACCTCGTACGAGCGGGCCCAGGGCTCGCCAGGCAGCACGAAGGGCTCGGCCCGGTCGCCCGCGTGCAGGACCGCGAGGAAGCTGTCGTCGCGCACCGGCTCGCCGCGTGCGTCGCGGCCGGGGATGTCGCGCCCCGACAGATACATGCCGACCGTGGCGGCGGGCGCGTACCAGTCGCCCTCCGTCATCTCGGCGCCCCGCGAGGTGAACCACGCCAGGTCGCGCAGCCCGTCCGCCGAGTACGCGCGGCCGGAGAAGAAGGCCCGGCGCCGCAGCACCGGGTGCGCGTGCCGCAGTGCGACGAGCCGTGCCGCCAGCGCGAACAGCTCCCGGCAGCCGGGG
This sequence comes from Streptomyces sp. NPDC051684, assembly GCF_044453445.1. Taxonomy (NCBI): domain Bacteria; kingdom Bacillati; phylum Actinomycetota; class Actinomycetes; order Kitasatosporales; family Streptomycetaceae; genus Streptomyces; species Streptomyces sp. NPDC051684. The sequence goes on from NZ_JBITCS010000002.1 coordinate 25,229, forward strand.
TCGTCGAGCAGTCCCCAGTCGACCCAGCTGATCTCGTTGTCCTGGCAGTACGCGTTGTTGTTGCCGCGCTGCGTGCGCCCGAACTCGTCGCCCGCCACCAGCATCGGAACCCCGGTCGACAGCAGCAGCGTCGTCAGCAGGTTGCGCAACTGCCGTCTGCGCAGGGCCCGTACGTCCTCGTCGGCGGTCTCGCCCTCGACGCCGCAGTTCCAGGCGCGGTTGTCGTGCGTGCCGTCCCGGTTGCCCTCGCCGTTCGCCTCGTTGTGCTTGCGCTCGTAGGAGACGAGGTCGCGCAGGGTGAAGCCGTCGTGCGCGGTGATGAAGTTGACCGAGGCGTACGGGCGGCGCCCGCCCCACGCGTACAGGTCGCTGGAGCCCGACAGGCGGTACCCGAGGTCCCGCACGTCGGGCAGCGCGCCGCGCCAGAAGTCGCGCACGGCGTCGCGGTAGCGGTCGTTCCACTCCGTCCACAGGGGCGGGAAGGAGCCGACCTGGTAGCCGCCCGAGCCCACGTCCCACGGCTCGGCGATCAGCTTCACGCGGCGCAGCACCGGGTCCTGCGCGATGACCGCGAGGAAGGGGGAGAGCATGTCGACGTCGTGCATGGAGCGGGCGAGCGCCGCGGCGAGGTCGAAGCGGAAGCCGTCGACGCCCATCTCCGTGACCCAGTACCGCAGCGAGTCCGTGATCAGCCTCAGCACCTGCGGCTGCACCACGTGCAGGGTGTTGCCGCAGCCCGTGTAGTCGGCGTAGCGGCGGGCGTCGTCCTGGAGGCGGTAGTAGCCACGGTTGTCGATGCCCTTCAGGGACAGCATCGGGCCCAACTCGCCCGCCTCGGCCGTGTGGTTGTAGACGACGTCGAGGATGACCTCGATCCCCGCGTCGTGCAGCGCCCGCACCATCCGCTTGAACTCGCCGACCTGCTGCCCGCCCGTGCCGGACGCCGCGTAGCCCGCGTGCGGGGCGAAGTAGCCGATGGAGTTGTAGCCCCAGTAGTTGCGCAGGCCCCGGCGCAGCAGATGGTCCTCGTGCGCGAACTGGTGCACGGGCAGCAGTTCCACCGCCGTCACGCCCAGCTTCACCAGGTGCTCGATCGCGGCCGGGTGCGCGAGCCCCGCGTACGTGCCCCGCAATTCCTCCGGGATCCCCGGGTGCCGGCGGGTGAAGCCGCGCACGTGCAGCTCGTAGATCACCGAGTCCGCCCACGGTGTCTTCGGCCGCCGGTCGTCCACCCACTCGTCGCCGGACGCGTCGTCGTGCACGACGACACCCTTGGGGACGTGCGGTGCCGAGTCCCGGTCGTCGCGCACCGTGTCGGCGACGTGCTGCTCGGGCCAGTCCCGTACGTGCCCGTACACCTCGGGCGGCAGGCCGAACTCGCCGTCCACCGCCCGCGCGTACGGGTCGAGCAGCAGCTTCGCCGGGTTCCAGCGGGCGCCCGTCCACGGGTCCCAGCGGCCGTGCACCCGGAAGCCGTAGCGCTGCCCGGGCAGCACGCCCGGCACGAAGCCGTGCCAGATCTCGTGCGTCAACTCGGTGAGCGGCGCCCGGCGTTCCCGCCCCTCCTCGTCGAACAGGCACAGCTCGACGGATTCGGCGCCGCCCGCCCACAGCGCGAAGTTGGTGCCCGCGACCCCGTCCGGGCCGACCCGGAAGCGGGCGCCGAGCGGCACGGGCGTGCCCGGCCACACCGGTTCCAGTGCGGACACGCGCTCCCGCTCGCGGTTGCGGCCGCTGAACGGGGCCGGCAGCGCTCTGCCGTTGCCCGCGCGCGGCGCGCTCTGAACTGCCTCCTGCTCGGGTGCGCTCGACACCTGACGGCCTCCCGCGGCTCCATGGATCCTGGACAGCGGGGCGCCCGGCGTCCCGGCCGCGCTCGCCCTGCTTCCTCCCCCTGTTCTGCCCAGAGCTTCGCTCGCACTCACGTTTCCCCAGCGGGGGACACGTCGTTGCCCTTGGCGTGAGTAGAGCTGTGAGGCGTGCGCGGCACGCAGGGGCGACGCTGGGCGCCGTACTGACCTGGGCGGGACTGATGGGCGCGCTCGCCGGATGCGGGGGCGGCGACACGGTGTTCGGCAAGCCGCGGTCCGCGAAGGAGCTGATCCGGGTCACGCCCGGGTACGGGACGAAGGCGGTGCGGGCGCGGGAACGTCTTCAAGTCACCGTCCCCGAGGGCCGGTTGGAGTCGGTCAAGGTCGTCCGGGTCCAGGACGCCGAGGAGCGGGCCGTCCCGGGCCGCCTGGAGCACGACGCGATGCGCTGGCGCCCCACGGGCCCCGAAGGGGACCGCCTCGCGCTCGCCGCGCAGTACAAGGTCGACGCGGTCGCCCTGGACGGCCAGGGCCGCCGGGTGGCCCGGCACACCACGTTCACGACGTACGTCCCCGACAAGCGCTTCATCGGCTACGTCACGCCCGAGCACCGCGCCAGGGTCGGCACTGGGATGATCGTGAAGGTCGCGTTCAACCGGGAGATCGAGAACCGGGCCGCGGTGCAGCGTGCGATCAGGGTCACCGCCGAGCCCGGCGTGCGGATCGCCCCGCACTGGTTCGGCGGGAACCGCCTGGACTTCCGGCCGAAGCACTACTGGAAGCCGGGCACCGAGGTCACCGTCGACCTGGGCCTGCGCGACGTGCAGGCGGCGCCCGGCGTCTACGGCCTCCAGGACAAGGCCTTCACGTTCACGGTCGGCCGCAGCCAGGTCAGCGTGGTGGACGCGGCGGCGCACACCATGAAGGTGCGCAGGGGCGGCAAGGTGGTGGACACCTTGCCCATCACGGCGGGCGCGCCCGGCTCGACGACGTACAACGGGAAGATGGTCGTCAGCGAGATGCTCGACGTCACCCGCATGGACAGCCGCACCGTCGGCTTCGGAGGCGAGTACGACATCCCCGACGTGCCGCACGCCATCCGGCTCACCGACTCCGGCACGTTCCTGCACGGCAACTACTGGTCGGGCGGCGTCTTCGGGCGCAGCAACGTCAGCCACGGCTGCGTGGGCCTGCGCGACGTGAAGGGCGGCGGCTCCGGTACGCCCGCCGGGTGGTTCTTCGACCGTAGCCTCATCGGCGACGTGGTGGAGGTCAGGAACAGCGCCGACAAGAAGGTGGCCCCGGACAACGGGATGGGTGGCTGGAACATGGACTGGGCGCGCTGGAAGGCCGGGGGAGCGGTTTCGCGGTAGCCGAAAGTCGGGCGTCCTCCCCGCTGTTGGGACGAAACGGTGACATCCCTGGGGATCCGTTTCCCCAGGTCGTGTGGTTATCTTTCGCAGTGCGCGCGTGCAGGCGCGGCAGTGCGGGCCTTGGGGCAAGGCCGTGCGAGGGGAGAAAGATCTTGAACGGGCGACGACCGATATCCGCGGCTCTGCTGGGGGCGGCACTCTTCCTTGTCACCGCGTGCGGGGGCGGCGGCGGTTCCGGCGACGGCAAGGGGACATCAGGCAAGGCGGCCGCGGCGACCAAGGAGTCGCAGGCCGTGGTGAAGGTGGCACCCAAGAACGGCGCAGACGACGTCGCGACCAGCGGGACCCTCAAGGTCACCGCCGACAAGGGCAAGCTGACCGAGGTGAAGGTCGCAGACACCAAGGGCAACGAGGTGCAGGGCGCGATCACCGACGGCGGCAGGAGCTGGGCCCCGGAGCGGCATCTCGCCGCCTCGACCGAGTACAAGGTGCACGCGGTCGCCAAGGACAAGGCGGGCCGCGCGTCCGCCAAGGACTCCACGTTCACCACGCTCACGCCGAAGAACACCTTCATCGGCACGTTCACGCCGGAGGACGGCACGAAGGTCGGCGTCGGCATGCCGTTCTCGGTCCGCTTCTCGCGCGGTATCACGCACCCCGAGGACGTCGAGAAGGCGATCTCGGTCAAGGCCGAGCCCTCCGTCCCGGTCGAGGGCCACTGGTTCGGCAACGACCGCATCGACTTCCGCCCGGAGAAGTACTGGGCGAAGGGCACCAAGGTCACCGTCAAGATGAACCTCGACGGCGTCGAGGGCCGTCCCGGCGTCTACGGCAAGCAGGTCAGGACGGTGAAGTTCACCGTCGGCCGCAGCCAGATCTCCACCGTCGACGCCAAGACGCACATGATGACGGTCAAGCGCGACGGCAAGACCGTCAAGAAGATCCCGATCACCACGGGCAAGCCGGGCTACGAGACGTGGAACGGCACGATGGTGATCAGCGAACGCCTTCGCGTGACCCGCATGAACGGCGAGACGGTCGGCTACGGCGGCGAGTACGACATCAAGGACGTCCCGCACGCCCAGCGCCTGACCGACTCCGGCACGTTCATCCACGGCAACTACTGGGGCGGCGGCACCTTCGGCAACGTCAACTCCAGCCACGGCTGCATCGGTCTGCGCGACGTCCGCGGCGGCTACGACAAGAAGGTCCCGGCCGCGTGGTTCTTCGACCAGTCGATGACGGGCGACGTGGTGGTGGTCAAGAACACCCACGACAAGACGGTGGACCCGGCCAACGGCCTGAGCGGCTGGAACATGTCCTGGGCGGACTGGAAGAAGTGACCGGAACAAGCCCCTGCGGCGGTTGAGCAGCGGGGTCCGGGGCAGCGCCCCGCGACCGCACCCCCGGTGGACCGCGACGATCAACTGGGTACGCTGCGCCGCATGACCGTTCACCTTGAAGTAGCCGACGGCGTCGGGACCATCCGTCTGGACCGCCCCCCGATGAACGCCCTGGACGTCGCCGTCCAGGACCGCATCAAGGAACTCGCGGAGGAGGCCACGGCCCGGGACGACATCCGGGCCGTGGTGATCCGCGGCAGCGAGAAGGTGTTCGCGGCCGGCGCGGACATCAAGGAGATGCGGGAGATGGACCACGCGGCCATGGTCGCGCGCTCCCGCGGGTTGCAGGACTCGTTCACCGCGGTCGCCCGCATCCCGAAGCCCGTCGTCGCCGCCGTCACCGGTTACGCGCTCGGCGGCGGCTGCGAGCTGGCGCTGTGCGCCGACTTCCGGATCGCCGCGGACAACGCCAAGCTCGGGCAGCCGGAGATCCTGCTCGGCCTGATCCCCGGCGCCGGCGGCACCCAGCGCCTGTCGCGGCTCGTCGGCCCGTCCAAGGCCAAGGACCTGATCTTCACGGGCCGCCAGGTGCGCGCCGAGGAGGCGCTCGCGCTCGGGCTCGTCGACCGGGTGGTCCCGGCCGCCGAGGTCTTCGACGCCGCGAACGACTGGGCCGGGCAGCTCGCCAAGGGCCCCGCGATCGCTCTGCGCGCGGCGAAGGAGTCGATCGACACGGGCCTGGAGACGGACCTCGACACGGGTCTGGCGATCGAACGCAACTGGTTCGCAGGCCTGTTCGCCACCCAGGACCGGGAGACCGGTATGCGCAGCTTCGTGGAGGACGGGCCGGGGAAGGCGAAGTTCGCCTGACACGTGCTCCCGAAGCCGCCGAACGACCCGTCAAATACCTTGCGGGCAAGCCCAGTTGATCAGTTCGCTCGTTCGGGGAGCATTATCCGAACCTTAAGCGAATCTTAAGCGCGTTCGGCGGCAAACGATCAACCGCGATGATGTGGCGGCGCGTTTGTGCAGCTCAACCGGGGTGTCGAGGCCCCTGTACTGCCAAAGGCATATGCCCAAACAGCCCTCCGGAACGAAGCGTTCCGGGGGGCTTATTCCGTCGGAACGGCCCCACGTGGGGCTCCATGGCCCCATCATGGAGGCATGGCGGGGCTTGAGGGTGTGGAACAACCGCGGCGGCACGCGAGTGCGACCGCGGCGCGCTGGTCTCCCGCGGTCGAGGACGAACACGCCCTGAGGGCACTGGAGTTGTTCGGAAACCCGGCCGAGGCGGAGGTGTCACTGCCGTCGCGCCCCGAATCGGCCGCGACCGCGCGACGGCTCGCGCAGGTCGTCGTCCTGCGCCACTGGGGCCTCTCCCCGAAGATGACCGAGGACGGCGTCCTGCTCGTCTCCGAACTCGTCGGCAACGCCGTGCGGCACACCGGGGCCCGCCACTTCGGCCTGCGCATGCTGCGCCGCCGCGGCTGGATCCGCATCGAGGTGCGCGACCCGTCCCGCGGACTGCCCTGCCTGATGCCGGTGCACGAGATGGACGTCTCCGGCCGCGGCCTCTTCCTCGTCGACAAGCTCTCCGACCGCTGGGGCGTCGACCTGCTGCCGCGCGGCAAGACGACCTGGTTCGAAATGCGTGTCGCCGACCGCTGACCCCGCCCCGTCCGGGAAGTGCCTCGTACGCTGGGCTTGAGTCTCCACCCACTGGAAGGCCCAGACTCCTCGACATGATCGACGACGGCCCGCGGCTGCTCACGATCGGACAGCTGGCCCGCCGCACCGGCCTCACGGTGCGCACCATCCGGTTCTGGTCCGACGAGGGCGTTCTGCATCCCGTGACCCGCAGTGAGGGCGGCTACCGGCTCTACGACGCCGAGTCCGTGGCCCGCCTGGAGCTGATCCACACCCTGCGCGAGCTGGGCCTCGGCCTGGACGACGTACGGAAGATCCTCTCCGGGGAACGGGACATCGGCTCCGTCGCCGCCGCGCACGTGGCGGCGCTCGACGCGCAGATCCAGCTGCTGCGGCTCAACCGGGCCGTGCTGTCGACGGTCGCCAAACGGAATTCGAGCGCCGAGGAGATGGCCCTGATGAACAAGATGGCACGGCAGTCCACCGCCGAGCGCAAGCGGATCATGGACGAGTTCGCCGACGAGATGCTGCACGGCCTGGACGCCGTCGACCCCGTGGTCCAGGAACGGATGCGGGGCATGAGCGCGGGCCTGCCCGACGAGCCGACGCCCGAGCAGGTCGACGCCTGGGTGGAGCTGGCCGAACTGCTCCAGGACCCGGCGTTCAAGGCCCGCATGCGGCAGGCCGCCGAGTACAACGCGGCCGACCGCGCCCCCGAGGACGCCGCCGGCGCCTCCATGCAGTTCCTGGCCAGGCTCGTCGCGCTCGCGGGCGACGCGCTGCGCGCAGGGGTCGCCCCGCGGTCGCCGGAGGCGGAACCCGTCCTCCAGGAACTGCTCGGCGACGCCGACCGCTCGGCCGTCCTCGACCGGCTGCTCGCCACCATGAACGACGAGGTGGCCCGCTACCGCGAACTGCTCGGCGTCCTCAAGGGCGGCGCCCCGGAGCGGCCGCACCACGAGGAGTTCGCCTGGGTACTCGCCGCACTGCGCGCTCGGGTCGCCGAGTAATCTGACCACCGTCAACACGGCAGTGCGAAAAACGAGGGGTGACCCGGTGGCGGACATAGAGGAAGCACGCAAGGCGTTCGAGCGGTTCGACGCGGACGGCGACGGCTTCATCACGGCGGCCGAGTACAAGAGCGCCATGGCGCAGATGGGCGACTTCAACGTCACGGACTCCGTGGCCGAGGTCCTCATCGCCGAGCAGGACGCCAACGGGGACAAGCGGCTCTCGTTCGACGAGTTCTGGGCGAACCTGAACAAGTGAGCCCCAGGGCCTGTCGTCAGGCCCTGCCCGGTGGGGGGGGGGGCGCCCGCCCCCCCCCCCCCCCGGGCCCCCCCCCCCCCGCCCCCCCGGCCCCCCCCCCCCGCCCCCCCCCGCCCGCCCCGCCCCCCCCCCCCGGGGGCCCCCCCCCCCCCCCCCCA